>JBILHX010000108.1:0-10734 GCA_044350285.1 Chitinophagaceae bacterium
TCACGAATGTGAAATTTAACCAATTGCCATATTTCAAATTGTGAAGAAGCAAGGAGGTGACAGCATCCCTTTACATTACGGTGGCTTCGACAACTTCGGCAAGCTCAGTTACCGCAGCCACCGCCATGCTTCTTTGCAACTTGACAAGAGTTCATTCCAGCTTAATTGACAAAACAAACTAGTGTATTTAGCCTAAAAAAAATTAAATGCCTTATTTCACATTGCGAAAAAGTATGGCGGTGGTTGAGCCTGACGAAGCCACCATTAAAAAAAGTGAAGAGGCTACAAATTTGCAAAGTGCTTAGGATGACAGGTAGTGAGTCAGTGATGCATCATTAGGAAGAGAAGGTGAGGGAAAATTATTTACTATACGTCATAACCTTTTTTTTAGGGTCCCCCTATAAATCATTCAAGATGACAGAGGCCGGCTGTTTCCTTGTCCCCTGTCCCTCGTCCCTCGTCCCTTGGCTGTATCTCCCCTGTCCCTCGTCCCTTGTCCCTGGCTGTTAAAGAGCACTAAACTCTATCTCGTGCCCCAATAACTTTTTCAGTTGCGAAATCGTAACACGCTGAACTGATTGCGATGCATCATTCTTAAAAAGCAATGAATGCATGATTAATTTCGTTCTTGTATTGTATACAACTTTCCAGCAGTATTCGGGTACGGCAACACCATTTCCGATGCGCTGATTTCCATAAATTGCTCCTGTATATATCTTTAGCAAGTCCTTCTGGCTTTCCTTTCTAATGGTTGTTTCCCAGCTTTTCCATGAACCCCTGTTCAGCTTCGGGTTTTGTGCCATGCAATTGTAATATGAAAACGTGCACTTCTCCTTTTCACAGTCAAATGCAAAATCTTCAGCATTAACCAAATGTCCTCTATCATACCCACTTTTCGCATAATCTTTATTTGTAGCCGAACCGTATTCTTTGGTGAAGCTTAGTTTTAGTTTTTCCCTAGAGCAGTCACCCCCACCTTTGTATAAATAATACACTACAAAGACGGGTGATTTTAGGTTGTAGGAATAATAAGAAGTGTAGACAGCTTTTTTTACAATGGTGTCAATTTTTTGGGCAAAAGCTGATTGATAAAAAAATGTAAAAAGGACGAAAAATTTTAGGTGTTTGATAGTCATGGTTGATGTTTATAAGAAAAAATAGGCTGCTGCGGCAAGGGCGCTTCTTCCACCGGGGCATTCCAATTTGGCTACACGTCTGTTGTTGCTATAGTCTAGCAGGTATTCGCCATCGAGTTTAGCCAGGCGCCTGTTGTTGTAATAATTGATGATGTATTCTCCATCGAATTTCAAGAGCCTCCTGTTGTTTGAATAAGAGGTGAGATATTCTCCATCAAACTTGTAAAGACGTTTGTTGTTTTGATAAGATATTACATACTCACCTTCAACCTTGAGAACCCTTTTGTTGTTGTTGTAGGTGATGATATAACACTGGCTGAAGCTGAGTGATGTAGCGCATGTCAATAAAAAGGAGAGCAGGAATTTCATCATATTAATTAAACAAAAGATATTTACATGTTGGATGATCCTAGCAATAATACCAAAGAGATTTTAAACTACACTTTATTTTGGATGAAAACAGCGTTAAATATAGCTTAATAAACCAACTTCACATGCTCAGGCATTTCGAAAGTCTGGCACCTTTGTTAGAGCATGAGTTATTAAGGGCTGGGTATACTTCATCGCTTATTTCCAAAGAGTTGAATGTACCCGGTTCAAGATTTTATCAATCGTTTGCTGTAGACATTCCAACATTGTTAAAGCAGGTTTTCAAGGGCGGTTATGCTGAGTCTGTAGGAGATAATGGGAATACGGTTTTCCATGGTCAAGCTTGTCAATTCGAATTTTTAGATGGTATTGGAACAAAAGGCGTTGTACCCATTGAAGACATTCCACTTGAAAAAAGGAGTCATATTTTTACGCAAAACAACCGGGGCATAAAACTGCTTCATTATCATTTGGATAAATTGCCTTCAACTTGGGACTTTACGCTTGTCTTGCGACGAACAACCAACGGATTTGTTTTCATAACTTCTTTTCCTGGTCTGCCTGCAATGCCTTTGCCTACACATCGTTTGGGTCAAGACGAGTATGAAAAATGCAAGGCATTTTGGGACAAGCATGTTTTCTTGGTTGAGAAAATGACTACCACCTGAGCAAGGCACTTCCCCAAGTAAATCCACTTCCGAACGCTGCCAAACAAACCAAATCACCATCCTTGATTAGCCCCTTTTCCCATGCCTCACACAAAGCAATTGGAACAGACGCCGCAGTTGTGTTTCCATAATGTTGGATGTTGTTATAAACCTGGTCGTCTCTCAATTTGAGGGTATGTTGAACGAATTGTGCAATGCGCAAGTTTGCCTGATGTGGAATCAACATGTTCAGATCCTGGGGTTTAAAACCGTTTGCAGCCAAAGCTTCCATAATAACTTCTGGAAATTTAACCACAGCTTTTTTAAACACCGCTGGTCCATCCATGTTTGGGAAAAGCTCCCCATTGCTGAGCATTGTGTGACTTAAAAACATTTCACCGATTTCAGCTTCATCAAAGCTGGCCAGTTTGTTTTCTGTCCAGTGGTTGGCATGGGTACCTGGACTAAACATGGCAAGAATTTCTGCACTGGCTCCGTCGCTGTGCATGTGGGTACTTAAAATGCCTTGGTTTTCTTTTTGTGTAGGCTGAAGAACCACTGCACCGGCGCCATCTCCAAAGATGACGCTAACATTTCTGCCTCGGGTGGAGAAATCTAGTCCGAATGAATGTTTTTCGCTGCCTATCACCAAGATGTTTTTATACATGCCGGTTTTGATGAATTGATCACCCACGCTTAACGCGTATAGGAAACCGCTGCATTGGTTTCTGATATCTAGGGCGCCAATTTCTTTCATGTTCATGGCACGTTGCACCAACACGCCACAACCTGGGAAGTAGTAATCGGGGCTCAATGTAGCAAAGATGATGAAGTCGATGTCTTGTGCAGTGATGCCTGCTCTTTCGATGGCTATTTTAGACGCCTCAACTGCCATGGTGGTGGTGGTTTCTTCAGTTCTGTGGGCGTATCTTCTTTCTTGGATACCTGTTCTTTCTTGGATCCAGGCATCGCTTGTTTCCATGTATTTCAGCAAGTCGTTATTGGTTACAATTTGTTCAGGAAGGTATTTCCCGATGCCTGCAATTTTAGATTTATTCATTTGATTTTATTCATTTTTAGGGTGTTCAAGGCAAAAGTTAAACAAGCAGTGTTGACTGATGTAACATCTTTCGATAAAATGGACCCACCAATTACATGATTTCCAGCATTGGGGATTGGAAGTTCATTTTTTAAATCTGCCGGCGTGGAAATCTGGGCAAACATCTCTTTCATCGCCTTCACACTCACTACATTATCTTGTTCTTTTTCGTTTTTGTAATAATACAAAAGCAATGTCGGCTGCTTTATTTTGCTGAAATTTTCTTTGGTCATGCTCGTCTCAACCAGTTCTTCCAGTTCAATAAGGGCGTTGTAAGGGTATTTTGAGTACCAGTATTGTTGGTATATTTCGGATTGGTTGGGGGTAACTATATGATCGGTGCCAGTTACAATTTTTGCAATTTGCAAGCCCCAAGGGTCATTCAGCAATATACTCGTTGGGTCGAAAATTTTGATATTAGGAGAGAGCAACAGTTGAGCATGAATTTCAGGGTATGCGGCACAAAGCATGAGGGAAAGTGTTCCGCCGGTTGAGGTACTCATGATAATTACCTTGTCGCCCAGTTGTTTTGCAATGGCGTAGGCTTCAACTGCACTGTTCCATAGTTTATCCGCTGTCATTTCCTTCATGGGTTCATCTGAGATAAGTCCATGTTCAGATAACCTGGCTAAATATAGGTTGCACCCAAAAGTTTTGGCAAAGTCCGTGTGAACAGGGTCGCCTTCTTCCTGCGAAGCAGAAAATCCATGCAAGTAAAGGACAACATAGGGGGTTTTCTGTTTGATGGAATCATTGGCCCAGATGATGCGCGCTTCATTGTCGGGCTTTATGGTGAATTTAGATTCGCTTTCCTTTATGTGATTTTCAAGTTCAATAAGGTTTGAAGGCACCTGAGGCATGGATTTGTCATATACTGGAGCATTAGGGGTGGGTCCAACAAAGTAAATCGCTCCCAACACTGCAAAAGCAATAAGAAAACCTTTGAGAATTTTCATTTTATATCCTTTTTATAAAATTAAGGTAATTAGCGCCATCATACATAATCTTCAATTATTTCGCCTCAAACCTTCAAATTAAACCAATTGATGGTCAATCGTTCAATTCATAACTGATTTTTAACTTGCCTACCCAACTTAAAAGGGTTAACTTTGCGGCTCCTAAACAAGAATATGAATATTAGAAACATTGCAATCATTGCGCACGTTGATCATGGTAAGACTACTTTGGTTGATAAAATCTTACATACAACGAATGTATTTAGAGACAACCAAGAGACTGGTGATTTGATTATGGATAGTAATGACCTTGAAAAAGAAAGGGGTATTACCATTTTCAGCAAAAATGCTTCAGTTACCTATAATGGAGTGAAAATCAATGTAATAGATACTCCAGGTCACTCGGATTTTGGAGGAGAAGTTGAGCGTGTACTTAAGATGGCAGACAGTGTGGTTTTGTTGGTGGATGCTTTTGAAGGACCAATGCCGCAGACAAGATTTGTTCTTCAAAAAGCACTTCAGCTAAATTTGAAGCCAATTGTAGTTATCAATAAAGTAGACAAGCCAAACTGCCGTCCTGATGAAGTACATGACGCCGTTTTCGAACTTTTCTTCAACTTGGATGCAACTGAAGAGCAACTTAATTTCCCAACCTTCTATGGTTCTGGGAAAAATGGTTGGTTTAATGATAGTCTAACTCAAACAGACAATATTTTGCCGTTGATGGATGGCATCATTAAATATGTACCAGAGCCAAAAATAGCAATAGGCAATTTGCAGATGCAGATTACCTCATTGGATTATTCATCTTTCTTAGGACGAATAGCCGTGGGAAAAGTTGCTAGAGGCACCATCAAAGAAAATCAGCCTATCAGTTTGATGCAAGCAGATGGTGTGATTAAAAAGCAGCGTGTAAAGGAATTGTATGTGTTTGAAGGGATGGGTAAGAGAAAAGTAACTGAGGTACTTGCAGGCGATCTTTGTGCTGTAGTGGGTATTGATGGTTTCAACATTGGTGATACCATTGCTGATTTTGAAGATCCAGAAGCATTGCCGGTAATCCATGTGGATGAGCCTACCATGAGCATGATTTTCAGCATCAACAACTCTCCATTCTTTGGTAGAGATGGTAAGTTTGTAACGAGCCGTCATCTTCGTGATCGTTTGATGAAAGAAACAGAAAAGAACCTTGCCCTTAGGGTAGAAGATACAGACAGTGCCGATAGTTTCCAGGTATTTGGAAGAGGAATTCTTCACCTTGGTGTATTGATAGAAACCATGAGAAGGGAAGGGTATGAGTTGACTGTTGGACAGCCTCAGGTTCTCGTGAAAACAATCGATGGTAAGAAATCAGAGCCTTATGAAACATTGGTAATCGATGTTCCAGAAGAATTTGCTTCTAAGGCAATTGATTTGGTGAGCAGAAGAAAAGGTGAGATGACAGTGATGGAAACAAAAGGAGATATGCAACATATCGAATTTGAAATTCCGAGTCGCGGGTTAATTGGACTTAGAACAACCATGCTTACTTCAACTGCTGGTGAGGCTGTAATGGCGCACCGTTTTACTGAGTATAAAGGTTGGAAAGGACCTATCCCAGGAAGAAACAATGGTGTATTGCTTGCAAAAGAGGGTGGAAATACAACAGCTTATTCATTGGATAAGTTGCAAGACCGCGGATTCTTCTTTATCGATCCAGGTGAAGAAGTTTACAAAGGAATGGTTATTGGAGAGAACAACAAACCAGGTGATCTTGTTGTTAATCCAAATGAAGGCAAGAAATTAACGAACATGCGTTCTAGTGGAACTGATGGTGCTGCAAGCATTGCACCTAAAAAACAGATGACATTGGAAGAATGTATGGAGTATATTCAAGGTGATGAGTGTATTGAGGTAACTCCAAACTCCATCCGTATGCGTAAGTTGATTCTTGACGAAAATGAAAGGCTTCGTGTTTCAAAACAAATGAAGTCAGAAGCAAATTAAAAACTTCAGTCAGTCTAAATATTGAAAAAAGTATTTATTATATGTTGTTTCTTTAGTTTCCTCTGTATCACAGAGGAAACTAAAGCACAATGTTCCATCTGCACCAAAACGGCCCAGCAGTTGGGAAATAAACCCGCTCAGGGTTTAAACAGTGGGATCATTTACTTGATGATAGCCCCGCTTGCCATCATGGGTTTTGTAAGCTATCGCTGGTGGAAAGGAAATTATACGGATCCGTCTTCAAATGAATCAGAACAATATTGACATGAAAAGAAAATACACAACATTTTTCAGTTTTATCTTTTCAATTATATTCTTTGCAGGTTGCACTGTAAATAATGTGTCAATAGATGATGAGATAGGAGATCTATTCAAAGAAAAAAATGTTGAAGGTACATTTGGCATGTTCGACAACAGCAGGGGTAAATTTACCATTTACAACTTAGATAGGTTCAAGGTTCCCTATTCACCAGGTGCAACATTTAATATTTTTAATTCACTTGTTGCGATGCACATTGGCAGAATCCCAGATGTAAATGGGTTGATTGATGCACAGGTAGCTCCAGAAACACACCAAGAAATCACACTTACAGAGGCTTTCAAAAGTTCATCGAACGAACATTTCATGGCGTTAGCTAGAAAAATCGGTAAGGATACCATGAAAACTTGGGTTGACAGTGTGAAATACGGCAACATGAAATTGGGTAAGTCTGTTGATCAATTTTGGTCAGATAACACCATTTTAATATCAGCGGATGAGCAGTTAGGACTGATAAAACGTTTGTATTTTAAGCAGCTTCCATTTAGAGCGAGTGTTCAGGATGAACTAAAGAAATTATTGATTGTTGAAAACAATGCACAGTTTCAATTGGCTTACCAATTGGGAACTTCACCAGAAAAAGGAAAAACAATTTGTTGGGTGATGGGATGGATTGAAGAGAACAGGCATGTATATCCTTTTGTGTTAAATTTTACTTCAGCATCTGAATCTGACAATAAGAAATTGAGCAAAGAAATTACAGAAAACATACTTGCCTATTTGGGTTTTTTTAAGGGGAAGATGTAGAGCAGTGATGTCAGATATCAGAAGTTATTAATAGACAAAATTCTTAACTACTTATATTAAATTGCATTTGATGTCTGAAAATAATTCCCAAACTTCCAATCTTCATCGTTTAACGTCATACCAACGCTTAGAAACCCTAGAAGTTAAAATAGGAGATCTGTTGCTGGGTAATGGTCATCCGATTAGGATCCAGACCATGACAACAACAGATACAATGAATACCATTGCCACTGTTGAGCAATCAATTCGCTGCATAGAAGCCGGTGCAGAGCTGGTTAGAATCACAGCGCCTTCTAAAACCGAAGCACACAACCTCCTAGAAATTAAAAATGAATTGCGCAAGAGAGGTTATAATACCCCGCTAGTAGCCGACATTCATTTCACGCCAAATGCAGCAGAGATAGCGGCACGTATCATTGAGAAAGTAAGGGTGAACCCAGGGAATTATGCCGACAAGAAAAAATTTGAATTTATTGAATATACCGATGCCGATTATGTGGAGGAAATAGACAGAATCCGGGATCGATTTACACCCTTGGTGAAAATCTGCAAGGAGTATGGAACTGCAATGAGGATAGGAACCAATCATGGCTCACTTAGCGATAGGATTATGAGTCGCTATGGTGATAGCGCCATGGGTATGGTGGAGAGTGCCATGGAGTTTCTTAGAATCGCTAGGGCTGAGCAATACCACAACATTGTGTTGAGCATGAAATCCAGCAATCCGCTGGTGATGGTTCAGGCATACAGGCTTCTTATTGAAACCATGTCAACCGAATTTGGTGTTTGTTATCCATTGCACCTGGGTGTAACTGAAGCAGGAGATGGGGAAGATGGAAGAATAAAATCAGCCATTGGCATTGGAACATTGTTGGAAGATGGAATTGGGGATACCATCAGGGTATCGTTAACAGAAGATCCTGAATTTGAAATTCCAGTTTGTCAGGATTTGGTAAAGCGCTACAATTCTTTTCAAGAAAGCGTTCAGTTGCCTTCAATAGAAAAGTTATTTTATTCTCCATTTGAGTATAAGAGAAGGGCATCTTTTGCGGTAGAGAATATTGGTGCAAAACAAGTACCGGTGGTTGTTTCAGACCTCAGTCGTGTAGACAACATCGTTCATGAAAACCTACAAAGCATTGGTTATTCTTATGATGTTGATACAGACAAATGGTCTATTGGAGATGCAGCTGCAGATTATGTGTATACGGGGAGTAAGAAAATTGATTTTGCCTTGCCTGGCACCTTGAAAAATATAGTATGGGCATCTGTTTGGGATGAAAAGAGTGAATCTTGTTTTCCAATATTTGAGCTTGAAGAATTCTCAGTTGCTGAAAGAAAAAGCAACCGCATCAATTTTGTGATGGTAGATTGTTACAGTGAAATTGAAGATAACAAGGGCAATGTTTCTGCTCAAGTTGAAAAGTTGACAAAGGTTGCAGCAGACAATACCGTAGTTTTTTGTTTGAGCAGCAAGAATAAGAATGCGATGCAGAGCGTCAGGAGGATGTTTGTTGCCTTTGCAGATCTAGGCATCAACAATCCCGTTATTTTGACAACAGACAGCAGTATGCACACTCCAGATGAGCACCTCATACATTTTGCAACGGAGACCGGTGCATTGTTATTGGATGGAATGGGTGATGGAATTTGTCTCGGCTTTACCGGTGAGCAAGGAATTGATGGTGCAAAGGTTAAAGGCCGTACATATCTGCCTGTGAAAGATGTGTATCAATTTACCAACAACACGGCTTTCAGCATATTGCAAGCAACTAGAACACGTATTTCAAAAACGGAATATATTTCTTGTCCAAGCTGTGGTAGAACTCTTTTTGATTTACAAGAAACCACTGCAAAGATTCGTTCAGTAACCAATCACCTCAAGGGCGTAAAAATCGCCATCATGGGCTGTATTGTAAACGGCCCTGGTGAGATGGCTGATGCTGATTTTGGTTATGTGGGAAGCGGTCCGGGTAAAATAACGCTGTATCGCAGCAAAGAGGTTGTTAAGAAAAGTGTAGACAGTGAAGTTGCAGTTGATGAACTGATTCAATTGTTGAAAGACAGTGGGGCATGGGTAGAGCCGTCTTAGTGTAGAAAGTAAAGGGAGGTTCTGTGGAATAAGGTATTAGGGTATGTATCCTGATTTGGGGTCTATATAAGTATAGTCAGGATCTATGTATTTATAAGCATTAGACATATGCCTTCTGCTTGGCAAATGTCACGAATTCGTTTAATGTAATCTCACCTGTCACATAATCCCTAATAATTTCGATTCCTTTTGGTGTTGGCTGTCATTGCTATGTAAGCCAATGATACGAAAAGTATTGTTCCTTGTATTGTTGTTAATTTGATTGTCTGAAAAGTTTTTTGTCAGCATAAAAAGTACCAAACGGGATAAATGCAGCCCAAAAAGCCCAAAATACTTTGAGTATTTTCCAACGATGTAAAAGTGCCACTTGAAGCACTAAAAAGATATAAAGAACAAATAGAACTCCATGCGCCATGCCAACAATATAATTGGGCAGTGGCATAGAAAACTTGTATTTGAGAATCATCGTAAAACCCAAGAGTAAAAATGAGCATCCTTCAGCAAATGCTATAATTCGCAATCTACCCAATGCTGTTTTCAATAAATTTTTTACCATTTTAGTTGTTGATTAAAATACTTTAAATAAACCGAAATTATCTCCCGAAACCTTCATCAGTCGATAATGGTCAAAGATTGCTCCTAAACTCAATTGATAATTATAGTAAGAAAGCCCTGCACGAAAGTACAAATAACTATGGTCGTGAAATTCTTCTTTGGTGTTATAATTGTATAAACCTTGCACACGGGTTTACGAGCCCAGGTTTATTGTTAGTTGTTAAAAGGAGTTTTAATTTGTAGCTTTTCCTAACAATTTTCTAATTGTGTCGGGCTTTAGAGTTGGATTTTTTTCAGTTATTTTAATGTCACGATGGATCTACTAAATTCCCACTAACAGCCCGTTGTTTTGCGCTATGCAGGACGGATGATTCAAATGTCTCAAGTGAATCGGAAAAATACAACTAACGTGATATTATGAGAACTTCAGATGCTCGGTAGACTAGAACCGCTGTTAGTGGAGGTTATGTAGTTGTTTTTGATTGACAATTTCTTAATTATTTGTATATTTGTCAACCATTCCGTTTATTATGAAAGAAGTAGTTTCCCATAAAATCAAGAACGCCAGGACTTTGAAAGGATTTTCACAACAGGAACTGGCAGATTTGGTAGGAGTTTCAAAACAGATGATTTGCAAATATGAAAAGGGCGAATCGATTCCGACCAGCACTAATTTAATAAAATTAGGTAAGGCGCTTAACTTCAAGATGGACTACTTTTTCAAACCAAGTAGAATAGATCTTGGTGTCTTAAATTTCAGGAAAAGAAGTAATTTTTCAAGCAAAAAACAGAGTTCACTTGAGCAATTAATTAAATTGAATCTTGAAA
>JBILHX010000109.1:0-10704 GCA_044350285.1 Chitinophagaceae bacterium
AACTTGAAAATAAATCAGCACCAAATACGCGTGACTTTACTTCAGGTAATTTAAAAACTGTCTCTTCACCTTTGAATACGCGTTTATTTGATTGATTTTTTGGATTGTCTGAAGGGGTAGTCTCAATTTGTGAAGGCATTAATGACTTTACCCTAGCAGCTAACAATTGAATTTCAGATTCAGGCAATCCCTTTTGTTGAAACTGAATCAACAACTCAGCTTCAGACATCCCTGACGATTGCGCCTGTTGTACAAACTGCATCAACTGTGCGTCTGTAATTTGGCTTGCTTTCATTTTGCTCAAGTCAGATGGTACCTGCGCATCTGCTGAAATGAAAAATGAAGAATGAAAAATGAAAAATGAAAATACAATTAGAAACTTGCTGAAATATCTGTTCATTTAATAATCGTTTCGTTGTTTTTATAAGATCACAAAAAAGTTTGTTACAACCATTTTGTCTGAAATACGTAATTCTCTGAAATTTTAATGCTATGAATAAGTTGACTTGAAACTTGCTTTACTTCAAAAAATATACGTCTTTGTTCCGACGGAATATAATCATGTGCAATTTCATTCCTTAAAATTCTCCAATTCAATAAATCAATCTCGCTACTTATTATTCCTGATTTTGCAGATCTATTCAAGATGTCTCTGAGAGATCCAGCTCCGTATCCCTCTAGAATATCTATCGTCTTTAAGATTTTTTGTGTGTAAATATCAAGTAATCTTGCAAAGCGAGCAGTGTAGGCCTCCATTTTTTCCAAATCAGGTTCAGAAAATTCAACTTCCAAACTAAAATTGGAACACGCATCAATTGAATACTCAAACTGTTTTAAAGCAAGTTGAAAATAAGACCAATCTTCTCGAAAACTAATTAAGATTTTTTCCACTAATTCAATTTGTCAATAAAATAGCTCCTTCTTTAACAACTTGCCAAAATGCCATATTTTCATCACTAACTATAAAAAGATCAAGTTTTTGTTCGCCAAAAGCTTGATAAAAATTGTACTTGATTTCTATTTTTTCTTTAAGATTAACAAGTTTAGATAATATCGCAATATCAATGTCTCCACCTTTTTTATGATTGTCTGTCCTGCTTCCAAATAAGTAAACAGACGCATTGGGGTCGAATTTTTTGACACTCCCAAGTAAATTATCAATTTCGAGAGGGGAAATCCGCATTTAAATTATAAAAAAATAGAATTATCTTCATGGCTTCGCCACTTCAGTCACATAATGACTAACATGACAAAAGAAAACCCACAAATTGTGCTAACAACTTTCAAAAAAAACATTGGACTTAATCTATTTATTTATGAATTGATAACATAATCTATATCAAATTGATAGATTGAAAGTTATTAAATTCTGGCAAAAAAGAAAAAAAATTGGTTTTTTTGAAGAGAAATGAAAACATCCTTGAATAAGATAAAACAGGATTTGGTTGATATTTCATTTTTTTTAGTAGCACAATGCAAAATTATGCTAAAAAATTTTACCAAAAAATACTTGTCAAACATTAATGTTTTTATAATATGTCATTATGTGCAGATGGGTATTCCACCTAAAAATCAGCCTCCTTACTCAAAAAAGACCTTGACCGTCTGGTAATATTGCCTTTTTTCGTGATGATGCGAACCTGAACTGCTGAATTCACCCAAACCGAACAAGGGTGCAGCATAGCCTTTGTTAATGGCGATTTCCAAAAATCCAGTCTCATTAAAAAAAGCAAGCTTCTCTCCTTCCGGTACGTTTGCATAATGATCACTGATTTTTTCTATGAATGCATCCCGAAGCAAAACTATTTTAAACTTTCGGCCCCTCCGTTGTTCTTCAAAGTCATGAACATTGATATTTACAACAACATTTAAAAAACGATCTATCATTAGGATTTGTCCTTCAATATAATGATTGTTATAAAGTGGTTTTATCATGTACTTTTCCTGAATCTTAACAGTGGGATTACCGACTGATGCTAGTGCTCGTCCACTTAACAGGCTTGAAAATGCTTCAATGAAAATTTTTATAAAATTGCTTATATTTTTTTTTGTAGTTGTGGGGATGGGGATAGCTACTACATTTTCCGGCATCCTACCCAATATCATGGTAATTAGACCATTGTCCGGTATGCCAATATATTGATCGCCCTCCTTCACCAAAAGCAGATGATTCAAGTTATTGTCGAATGCATTCACTAAAATTAAATGAAATGATTCTGGAGGAAAACTATTGAATATGCCCTTGCAAACATAAGCAGCCTGCATGAAGTTATAAGGAATGATGTCATGGGTAATGTCAATTAAGTTGAATCCATCATTGAGCTTCAAAATTTGTCCTTTTGCAACTCCTACTAGGTGGTCCGTCGATCCAAAATCGCTGGTAAATGTTAGTATAGGCATTGGATAGTTTAAAGTTGATGGTTTAAGGTTAATTGAGATTGTCAAAATCACTTTACCAATTTACCCTTTTTGAAAAAGAAGGAGTGAACCAGCTTATCAGCCAAACCTGGGAAGAATTTGTTCAAAAATACAGTTTCCTTGCCCTGAAATGTCATAACCAGTGTACGTTTCCTTTTTTCGATTGATTTAATGATGATTTCCGCACAAGTTTTTGCATCCATCAGTTTATTTTCGTCCAATGGAGATTCTCCTTGGGCTTCCCCCCTGTTGTTCAATGCCACATTCCTGATATTAGAGGCTGTAAAACCAGGACAAACCCACATGACGTGTACACCTTTGTGAATGAGTTCCGTTCTAATGGCTTCCAACCAGCCTTGCAATGCGAATTTTGAAGCTGAATAACCACTTCTTCCTGGGAGTCCGCGATAACCTGCAATAGAAGAAACACCTAAAATCACACCTTTTGACTTAATCAAATGAGGAAGTGCATGGGTTGTGGTAAAAACGGTTCCATAAAAGTTAACGTCCATCACCTTTTTTATGACAGGGATTATTTCAGCCCCGCCATCCTCTAACAAACCGCGCATGGATATTCCTGCATTGTTTATTAAAATGTCAATACCCCCAAAATGCGTAACCACATGATTAACCAACCTTTCACAGTCTTTTTCTATTGAAATATCAAGATTTAACACAGAAAGCTTCCCAATTGGGGAATCTGCCTCAAGAGATAAAATTTTTTCTTGGGATCTTCCACAGGTTACAACATTGGCTCCAAGTCGAAGGAAACCCAATACCAGAGCGCGTCCGATACCATCTGTACCACCTGTTATAAGTACATTTTTATTAAAGAATTTATTCATGTTGCAAAAATAATTCACTTTTCTCTTTGCTTGAAAAAGAAAACTCCTTATTTTTGCACTCCCGTAGAAAAACGGTGGACAAGAAATCGTAGCTCAGCTGGTAGAGCAATACACTTTTAATGTATGGGCCCTGGGTTCGAGTCCCAGCGGTTTCACAAAAAAGGTCACCATTTGGTGGCCTTTTTTTATTTTCATTAATCCTACAAATTTATTGTGGTGCCTTTCTTTTACATTTTACACTCTCAAAAACTTGGAAAATATTATCTGGGAGCCTGTACAGAAATAAAACGACGACTTTACGAACATAATATTGGCCATTCAAAATTTACTTCCACAGGAATTCCTTGGACACTCGTCTATTCAGAAGAATTCATCGACCTAAAAGATGCCAAGGCAAGGGAAATGAAAGTAAAAAAAATGAAATCAAAGAAATACATCGAGGAGCTCATTGAGAAAGGTAGAGCATCCCGACTTTAGTCGGGAGGGCCCTGGGTTCGAGTCCCAGCGGTTTCACAAAAAAGGTCACCATTTGGTGGCCTTTTTTTATTTATACTATGACCAGTTTTTTGTGGAGCATCCCGACTAAAGGGATCAATCACTTTTTTTGAGGGATTTAGATTTTAGGAATCAAATTTGTTTCCACTCACTGTCTACAGCAGAGTAAGGCAAGTCCTCTCATCAACCCTCGAATCTTATCCCTCGCCCATGCAGCAGATGGAAAAAATACCCCATCATGGATGTCACTTCGAAAGTGATTTTAACATCTTCAACGTCCAAAGAAAATACATCATTCTTCTCCGCTCATTTAATTACATTTGCGTATCAAAATTTATTTATTTATGACGTTCAACAAGATCAATAACCTCATTGGCTGGATCGTTACACTAATTGCCTGCTCCGTTTATATCATGACAGCTGAAGCAGGTGGAAGTCTGTGGGACTGTGGAGAGTTCGTTAGTTCATGTTTCAAACTCCAAGTTCCACACCCACCAGGAGCCCCTCTTTTTGTGCTGATGGGCCGCGTTTTTATAATCATGTTTGGGGATAATCCCATGACTGCAGCAAAGGCTGTCAATGTGATGAGCGCACTGGCCAGTGGTTTCACCATATTGTTTTTATTTTGGACCATCACCCACTTTGCCAGAAAAATTGTTCAAACAGCAGAAAAAGCCCTCACCGGCAACCAAATATTTACCATCATGTCTGCCGGTATCGTTGGTGCCCTTGCCTATACCTTCAGCGATTCATTTTGGTTCAGTGCTGTAGAAGGTGAAGTATATGCACTTTCTTCCTTCTTTACCGCACTTGTTTTTTGGATGATGCTCAAATGGGAGCACAATGCAGATCAACCGGGTGCTGACAAATGGATTGTATTGATCTTTTTCACCATGGGGCTTTCCATCGGCGTGCATTTGCTAAACTTGTTGACCATCCCAGCCATTGTAATGGTATATTACTACAAAAGGTATAAAGTTACCAAAATGGGTACCTTTTTCGCTTTCCTGATTGGTTGTGTCATCACAGGTGTTGCCCAAAAAGCAGTTATTCAATACACCATCAAATCTGCCGGCAGCTTTGACATCTTCTTTGTAAACACCTTGGGATTGCCGTTTTTTAGCGGATTTACAACCTACTTCATGTTCCTTGCTGCACTAATCTATGTTGGGATAAAAATATCCTCTGCAAAAAATTTAACAGCGACTCAATTTGGAGTATGGGTAGCATTGTTGTCACTTGCTATTTTGTACCCTTTCATTTCTACAGGAAGCGGTGGATCAGTTATCGCTAAACTCTTAGTTACCCTTGGTATTGTTGCTGCAATCACCTCATACGGTTTACCTGCATTGAAAAGAAACCCGTATTTCCTCAGACTAGCACTTTGGTGTTTTGCCTTTATGTTGATAGGTTACTCTACCTACCTTACAACCATGATACGCTCTGCTGCAAACCCTGCAATTGACATGTACAATGTTGACAATCCAATGAGTCTTGAAGGATACCTTGGGCGTGAACAATATGGTGATTTTCCTCTTTTATACGGTCAGGTTTTCACAGCCAAACCAATAGATTATGCAGAAGGAGAAACAAGGTTTGTGAAGGGCAAGGACAAATACCTTGAGTCCGGAAAAGACCAATCTCCTGTTTATGCACCGGAAGATAAAATGTTGCTTCCCCGTGTTTGGGATGCAAGCAATGACCAAGGACATGCTGATTTCTACAAGCGTTGGTTGAATTTGAATGAAGACGAGAGGCCAACGATGGGGCATAACATCAGCTGGGCCCTTAGCTACCAAATTGGTTGGATGTATCTCCGTTACTTTGGATGGAATTTTGTTGGTAAACAAAATGACGTGCAAGGATTTGGAAATCCACGCGACGGAAACACCATTTCCGGAGTAAAAGCACTTGACAATGCAATGTTGGGCAACCAAGACAAACTTCCAGACAGTTTGAAAACAAATAAGGCAAACAACAAATTATTTGCGCTGCCTTTCATACTTGGTTTGATTGGTGTTTTTTACCAATACAACAAAGACAAATCAGGCTCATTCATTTCTTTCCTATTGTTCTTCTTCACTGGATTTGCAATTGTTTTTTACCTCAACCAAGCAGGTAATCAGCCTCGTGAACGTGACTACGCCTACGTTGGTTCCTTTTACGCTTTTGCAATTTGGATTGGTTTAGGGGTTATGCAAATCAAAGATTGGTTGAAAAAATTCACAGGAGATTCAGTTTCAAATATTGCTGCAGCCGTAGTTTGTCTTGCTGCCGTCCCAGTACTCATGGCTTCTCAAGAATGGGATGACCATGATAGAAGCAAGAAACAATTGGCAAGAGATTTGGCCAAAAACTACCTAGAAAGTTGCGCTCCCAATGCAATTCTTTTCACATTTGGAGACAACGACACCTACCCTCTTTGGTATGCACAAGAAGTGGAAGGTATCAGAAAAGACATCCGCGTCATCAACTACTCTCTGCTTGGCATCGATTGGTACATCAATGAAATGCGCTACAAGGTGAATGAAAGTGCCCCGATTGATGTAATCTGGACACCAGAACAAATTGAAGGAGGCAAAAGGGATTATGTACGTTTCTATGAGAAAGCTGGTATTTCAGACCAAAATAGGTATGTTGATCTTTATAGCTTGATGCATGATTTTGTTGGAAGCGACGATCCAACCAACCAATTGCCAATGCAGGATGGAAGCTACATGAATTTTCTACCAGTCAAAAAAGTAAGTGTTCCCGTTGATGTGGCCTTTGTAAGAAAAAATGGAGTTGTTGAGGCAAAAGACAGCGTTGGAACTGAAATTCGTTTTGATCTTCCAAAGGATATATTGATGAAAAACGACCTTACTGTGTTGAATATCATCGCTGCAAACAAGTGGGCAAGACCAATCTATTTTACCTCTCCATTTGGCGAATTAGGGTTCGGTCAATACTTGCGTGCAGAAGGTCAATCCTATCGTTTGGTTCCTGTAGCTGATCCAACCAGAATCAACACCAGGGCTTCCTATGAGATCATCAAAAATAAATTCGCTTACGGCAATGCCAACATCCCAGGCGTATATTTTGACGAGGAAAACAGAAGGCATTTGATGGGAATCAGGCAAGCAGTTGCAGAAGCAGCAGGAGCACTTATCATGGAAGGTGAAAAAGAAAAAGCAAAAGAAATATTGAATATCGCTGATAAAAATATTTTGACAGAAAATTTCCCTTATGGCATGGTCAGCAGACAAAACCAGCACAACACGATAAGTGTTCAATTGCTTGAAGCCGCTTATAAATCAGGCGACAAAAAATTAGGTGCAAAAATCGCTAATGCGTTGAGCATCGACTTACAACAACAACTTGCTTATTATGCATATCTGGGAAAAATGACTGTACCAGAAATGACACAAGCAGTTCAAGATTTGATGGCTAACAAAGCCGACAATCTAGCCAATTCACAAAAGAACCTGTTCATGGACATCAGACAAGCCATTATGCTGTTGGATTATGTGAGAGGACTTGAGGCAACAGCTAAGTAAAATGAAGAATGAAAAGTGAAGAATGAAAAATGATTTTGAATGAAGAATGAAAAGTGAAGAATGAAAAATGAAATACAGAACAGCCAAATTTATGTAGTCAAAAATTGTTGGTAAAATATTCTGTGAATTTAAATAGCAAAGGGTTTCAATGATTAAAATTGAAACCCTTTGCCATTTTTAATATGCATTAAAATGAAAGTTTTACGGACCAAATTTAAAAGCCCTCATCCTGCTATTTTTCAGAAGATGAGGGCTTAATTTTATCAAGCACTTGATGCTATGTATTTAATTTTTCATTTTTCATTTAACTCAGTCTTCATACTCATCACTAAACATGCTTCCCATCAAATCCTTGAACTCTATTTTAGATGCAAGGATTTTTTTGCTGATTAGGGAATAAGAACTCAGTCCGTACAGCACAAACTCCATCAGGAATGCTTTCTGCTTAGCCGCAGCCTTGGGGAAATATGTAAGCACAAGTTCCGACAATCCAGTTACCGTGTTTAGCAACTTTACCTTATCTGAATCTTTTAGGTGAAAAAACAAATCCACTGAATGACCTTGGTCAAACCAATTGGTTATTTGCTTGTATGGACTTTCAGAAGTTGCGTCTTTATTTTTCTTCTTTTTAAATGATTCAGGGTCAGGAAAATACTTGCCAAATATTGTTCTGATTGATTTTTCAAGCAGGTTTACACTCACTTGATATGGGCCCTCTTGCTCTCCTTCGTAAACCAATTCTATCTTACCTGTAATTGCTGGAATGACACCTTGCAGGTCGCTCATCCAAATTTGTGTACTCTTTTCCTTGTTGATCAGTGCACGCCTTTCTGCTGCACTAAAAGCATTCTCAAGCGCTGCAATGGTCAACCTTGCAGAAACCCCACTCTTCTGATCCACAAATTCACTGGATCTCGCTTCAAATGAAATTTGCTCTATCAATCGAGCGATGAGATCACTTTCACTTACCAATGCAGATTGATCCTTGTGTATGTTTGCCTCTTGAGAAGTAATGCTCATGGCGGCTTCCATCGACTTCGGATAATGTGTTAAAATCTGGCTTTCGATCCGATCCTTTAGTGGTGTTACGATGGAGCCCCTGTTGGTATAATCTTCCGGATTGGCGGTGAATACAAAAACAATGTCTAGCGGCAGCCTCAATTTGAAACCACGGATTTGAATGTCGCCTTCTTGTAAAATATTGAACAACGCCACTTGAATACGTGCTTGTAAATCAGGAAGTTCATTGATTACAAAGATGCACCGGTTGCTGCGTGGGATAATGCCGTAATGAATTACTCTTTCGTCAGAAAAATTCAAGCGCAAATTAGCTGCTTTAACTGGGTCGATATCCCCTATCAAATCTGCTACACTCACATCTGGTGTTGCCAACTTTTCACCATAACGCTCCGATTTATGAAGCCAAGTAATTGGAGTAGCATCACCTAAACTAGCAATCTGTGATTTCCCAAATCCTGAAATGGGATTGAAGGGATCATCATAAATATCACTGCCGGTTATATATGGCACAAAATCATCCAATAATTCAGTCATTTGCCTCGCCATGCGGGTCTTTGCTTGTCCACGCAAGCCAAGAAACAACATGTTGTGCCTAGATAATATAGCGCGCTCTGTGTCGGGGATTACGGTGTCTTCATACCCAACAATACCCGGAAACCTCTCTTCACCTGATTGCATTTTTTTTATCAGATTCTGACGCATCTCTTCTTTGATGCTCTTGTGTACATAACCACTCTCTCTCAATTCTCCAAATGTCTTGCTTTGATTCATTATTTTTAGTTCTTAGGCGTTATTTCATCATTATTGTTTTCCATCACCAGCACTTTTCATTCAATCTCATGCGGTGCCTGAGCCTGTCGAAGGCCATTCTTCATTTTAAAACACGTTTCTCTTCTTTCCCTTTTCAAAATCATTGAAAATAAAACTTCCTAACTTATCCAATGAAGCGTAAAAAGCCTTACCACTGTTGCTTTCTGTGAATGCTCTAACAAAGCTTTGCAGATAGGGGTCGCTCGTAATCATGAAAGTTGTGATAACAATCTTGAGCTTCCGGCATTGACTCGCAAGATTCAAACAACGCCCAGTTATTTTCCTATCCAATCCAAACGCATTTTTATAATACTTTTTTCCAATCTTCAGACAGGTTGGCTTACCATCGGTGATCATGAATATCTGCTTATTGGGATTCTTTCTTCTGCGAAGAATATCCATGGCAAGTTCTAAACCGGCTACAGTATTTGTATGATATGGCCCCACCTGCAAGTAAGGCAAATCCTTTACCTCTATTGTCCAAGCATCATTCCCAAATACTACTATGTCCAATGTGTCTTTGGGATATTTTGTTTTGATGAGTTCACTCAACGCCATGGCCACTTTCTTGGCTGGTGTGATTCTGTCCTCCCCATATAAAATCATCGAATGTGAGATGTCTATCATGAGCACAGTGGAAGTCTGTGTCTTCATGTCGTTTTCACGAATCTCCAAATCATCTTCTCTCAGCGTAAATTCATCAATGCCACTGTTAATTTGTGAGTTTCGGATTGAACTTACAAAATCAATTTGATCCAATACATCGCCAAATTGGAAAGACCG
This sequence comes from Chitinophagaceae bacterium, assembly GCA_044350285.1. Lineage (GTDB taxonomy): Bacteria > Bacteroidota > Bacteroidia > Chitinophagales > Chitinophagaceae > Pollutibacter. Next base: position 9,908 of record JBILHX010000109.1, read on the forward strand.
GGTTTCCGAATTCATCTCATCTCCCTGTCCACTTTTGAACGTTGTATGATTGCCTTTTTTTGATTTTTTGAGTTTCCCAAAGATTTCATCAAGTGATCGCTTTCTGATTCCCTGCTCCGTTTTGGGTGTTATTTTTATTTCCCCTTTTTCATTCTCTTCATCAACATAGCCCTTCTGCTTCAGCTCATCAATAAAATCACCTAGCCCGTATTGGGGTGTGCTGAACTTATATTCCTTATCCAATTCTGTCATCCAGGTCAAAGCTTCGTTGGCATCCCCATTGGTATGACTCAACAGCTGCATGAATATATCCAGCATCTTGTCAAAGTCGGATTTCTCATCATCACCTGACAGAAATTTACTGAATTGAAAACCTGTCATTTGTTTTTATTTACTTTTATTATTTAAAAGAAATCCAACCCTAATTCCTGAACTTAATGAAAAGCCAGGCGAAGTTCCTACCCTTAAGTTTGTGAAATGACGTCCACCATTATCCCCTGAATTATAATACTGATTATCAACTTTCTTAATGTTATCAGCACAATACCCAACACCGGCATAAAAATCAAAGACCAACGCCTCACTAAAAACCCATTGTTTTCCTCCTTCTAACATGATGGCACCATAAACCACTGACCTCCTTTTTGTAGTAGGAATATTCGTTTTTGCGTCTAATATATTTTCTCCATAAAACCCTGTATACACGTTTGGTTTAAGGTAAACGCCTTGCAGCAAATGCGCAAATCGAATGTTTCTGTTGATGAAATCAGGTGTTTTGATAAATTTATACCCAAATC
>JBILHX010000202.1:0-3483 GCA_044350285.1 Chitinophagaceae bacterium
CTTTATTGAACAACCACAAACTGCCCCATCATCCCTGCATCTTCGTGGTTTGAAAAATGGCAATGATACATGAATTTATCTGTGGCACTTGCGAAATCATCATACTTTGCAATCACTACGACAGACTCTCCCAAAGGCACATAAACAGTGTCTTTCCAACCTGATTCATATTCTGCTACAGTACCTGAACTTCTTGAAATTATTTTGAACTGAATATCATGTATGTGAAATGAATGCCCAAAAATATTGTTGTTCACAATCGTCCATTTATCTACTGAATTCAACTTAATTGTTTGGTTGACTTTAGTACTGCCATAAATGTTGTTATCAAACGTAAATGGATTAGGTCCTTGTCCGCCTGTAATATTGATAATCCTAGAGCTTGTTACATCTGCATTCGTCCAATACACATTGTTCGCCAGCTTTGCAGGTACCGCCTCTATTTGATTTGCCGTTGCTGCTGCAACATTGATGTGAAGCAAAGAAAAGTCCAGGTTGTTCAACAAGCTTCCAAATTGACCACCTGTTTGCGGTTCTCCTCCTGGAAATCCAAATGATTGCCTTGCGTTATACGCCATTAAATCTACTGTCTTTCCTGCAGCATCATTGCCTAAATTCACCATGATTTCTACTCGCTCTCCTACCATCAATTTCACACGTGTTGTGGTGACTGGAGCATTGAGCAATCCACCATCATTGCCAATTACTTGAAAGGACCTGTTGTCGCTGAACCCAATGTTATACCCTCTTTCGATTTCTGCATTGAGGATGCGGAGACGAACGTATTGTTTGGGTAGACTTATCTGGGGATTGATTGTTCCGTTTGTCATTTGAACGTCGCCATAAACACCTGAAGTGAAATCAATTGCATTATTGGCCCTAAATCTTCTGCTACTCAACACCACAGGAATATCATCTACCCCATAGGTTCTTGGCAATGCCAATGCCGCTTCTTCCGGATCTTTGATTATGATGAGACCACCAGCTCCCATCGCCAATTGCTCATGGGTTTTCTCGTGCAAATGCGGGTGATACCAATATGTTCCTGCATTGTTTTTTATTTGAAAGTTTGGCTTCCATGTGGCGCCTGCATCGATTATTTGGTGTGGACCTCCATCCATCACGGCAGGTATGTGAAACCCATGCCAGTGTGAGGTTGTAGCCTCAGATAAATTATTGGTTACATTTATTTGAACATTGTCTCCCTTGTTCATGATCAATGTTGGTCCCCAAAAATTGGCGCCATTGAAACCATAGGTATTGGTGATTGCACCAGTTTTAAATTGCTTGGTTGACTTCGCCAAAGTAAGGTTGAACGTGGTTCCTGTTACTGTTGGGGGAATCCACAAATCATTGTATGATGATGTTGGAGTTGTGGGAGTTGTAGGGGTCGTTCCTGTTGTATCAGTTACGGCAGATTTCTTGCAACCAAACCCCAAAATCAACACAAATGCAGCCGATGCTAAAATGATTTTTTTCATAATAATCCAATTGATTTTTTATCTTACTTCGCTTGTCAATGTTTTTATATCTGCTGAAAGTTGTTCCATATCCAATGCCATTGTTCCATTATAAACACCACGTATTCTTCCTCCACCATCAACCAACAACACATGTTCTGTATGCAAAAAATCGGTGCTGTCTTTTGTGAAACCCAATTGCTCTTCTGCAAAATATGACTTTCGTGCCAGTTGATAGATTTCACTTTTTTCTCCTGTCAACAAATGCCAATTGCTTGCTTTAATTTCATTTGTTTCTGCATACTTCCTAAGACGCTGAACACTGTCGCGCCAAGGTGTTACAGAGAATGAAAGAAATATAACATTGCTGTCGTTGTAAAATGAGTTGTTTACCTTTTTCATCTTTTCCATCATGCTCGGACAAATACTTCCGCATCCAGTGAAGAAAAAATTTGCAACATGTATCTTGTTTTTCAACATGGAACTTTCAACTGTCAAACCATGTTGATTTGCGAATGTAAAATCAGCTATGGTATGCGGTATTTGAACAAGGGGACTGTCATCTTCATTCAAAAAAACTGGTGTAAAATCCGGTTTGTTGTAATAAGGAAGTTGAATTTCTTTCACTTCATTTTTACATGCAGAAAATAAAAAAATCAAACTAATTGATGCCAACACTATCCGCCACATTGATGCAATTTTTTGTTCCGAGCAATCCATATCTTCTGCCTTTTTTTATGATGTAATTAGACCTGATTTCACCATTATCATACCACTGTTTTTGAGAACCCTGTTCATACCCATTGCTGTAGTTCATCTCACGTATCAATCTTCCCTCTTGATTCCATTCACTACATGTGCCTTCGTACTCATCTTGTTCAAAAAAATAATCCATTTGCTTTACCCCATTTTCCCACCATGCGCTGAAACGCCCTACCTTATAGCCTTTTGAGTAGTACCGCTGTTGAAATATTTTTCCACTTTCATGATATTTTCTCCATTCTCCATCTTCTAAACCAAGAACATAGGTGTTTACAAACTGAGTATCTTTTTTATTTGGATACAGCCCGAACATCGCCCCTGTAAACGGTTTTGCATCAACAAACAACACCCCATTGTGCATATCAAGTTCAACAGTACCTGCATCTACCATCAACATCTTTGTCGCTTCTTTCGATGCATTGTTGCAAGAAATACCCAACAGCAAAAAGAGCCACAAATATCTATTTAGACACAGTGCCCGGTGAGCCAAAAAATCCATTTCCATTGATATAAGGGTCGGCATCTGTTATGTGATAATGATAAATTCCATTGGGAAAATCTTCTGTAATATGCTTGTGCCCATGATATGCATCCAATGCACTGTTGGCGACGATTGCGTTGTTTTCTTCAGGACCATAAACAGGAAATCCATCCAATAAAAATCCAAGCAATGCTGATTTAGAAAGCTTCGTTCTGGTGAGGTAAATTGGATCTACATGATAATGGTACATGCCACCAGGTGCTGGATGTCCCCACCCCTGATCAAAACTCACAATTTCACCAGTTAGGGGTTGGTTTGGACCAGCATATTGATTGAAGAAAGGTACCCCATTTACCGTCACACCAATTGGTCCTAGTGGCGTTGCTTGTTTTGAAGCTGCTTCCTTTGGACTTACAGGGATCTTAAACGTATAAGATTGTGACAAAATTGAATTTGGATTCTTGTTGAAAGTGGCCCCTTTAAAAGTGGTTCCTGAGAAGGCCTCATACAATGCATTTCCAGCAGGATAATAGGCACTCTTATGATCCGGCATACCATTTGTTTTGATGGTCAAATTAGTACCGTCTGATGTGATGCTGATGGCTCCGTATATTTTCTTGTACACATCAGGAACTGTGGCAGAACTACTTCCGCCATTGGTGCTTCCTGTTGTTGTACCCGTTGCATCTTTTTTACAAGAGGCACTCATCAAAACTAAAGAGAAAAAAATGATGCTGTATTTCATGTCTGTCATTTATGGTCTGGTGGAGGTGGTGGTGG
>JBILHX010000110.1:0-10553 GCA_044350285.1 Chitinophagaceae bacterium
CGATGCAGTGTCTTTCAATCCCTTAGCGTCTGTTACAATGTAGTTGTACGATCCTGCTACAACATTAAAGCTTCCAATTCCTGTATAAGGTGATGTTCCTCCTGTTGCTGACACTGTCACCAACGTTGAACCTCCATTACATGAAATTGATCCGGCAGTCGCTGTTGCTACAACAGGTGCGACCACTGGAGGCACTACCACTGTTGAGCCTGATTCTAACATCCCCGCATCAGGATTGCCTACAATTGCATTTCCCACAAAATCTTTTGTGAGTCCTACACCTGTACCAAAATTAATGGCGGCACTTCCAGAAGGCAGACTATAATTCCATGTTGCAGGATCTCCACTTGCGGCAGTGAATAAATTAGCATTGGTACTCAATAACTCTGTTGCATTTTGTGTAATGCCCAATGAACCGGAAGACATGCGATAAATATTATTCGAATGGACCATTTGTCCTGAATTGAATTTACTGCTTCCTAAGTTCACACCAGATGACAAGTAAAAAATATTATTTTTTACAACAACCAATCCGGCAGAACCTGTTCCGGCCATCCAAAACATGACACCAGATTGAGAATACTGCTTCTTTGTTTCAACAACGGTGTTGTTATAATATTGTAAGTTATTAACTGATACAGTAAAAGTTGAACCATTTTGATAAACGCCAATGATTCCGCAATTAATTATCTTGTTGTAAGCAATGATGTTATTCAATGCTTGACCGTTTGAACTGCTGCCTATCTCCATGAAACCGTTACAATTGATGGCTGTATTGTACATCACTTTATTGTTGTTCATGACAGACCCAAACAATTCCACTGCGCCACCATCATAACCATAATCATAACTCAATGCCCAACATTCCTCAAACCTGTTGTTGGTTATCGTGTTGTTTGAACTTCCAATAACCATAGGATTTGCGCCATAATCATCATCCGGATTTACACTAGTTGGTGTATTTCTTACCATGCGCATGTTGTGCATGTAATTACCGGTAATGGTTGTATTGTCGGAACCTGATTCTACAGAAATACCAACACCAACAAGCGATATATCACAATTGCTAATTGTACAATTCGGTGAATTGTATAAATTGATGGCATAACTTATTTTCGCCTGTACAGTATGGTCTGTTACACTTATTGAATTGTCAATAATCTTGATTCCGTCTATGACTACATACTGCCTGTTCGACAACGTAATAATATCGGAAACAGCATTGTTGAATTCAGGTAAGTTTCCCGTGCCATAATTCGTATATACGATTGGTTTGCCTGATATACCTGACCTCGAAACGGTTAAGCGCCCAGAATACGTTTGCCCTCTTTTAAAGAAAACGGTATCTCCAGGATTTAATGCCGTTGTTCCGCTGTTAACTTGTGCTATTGTTTTCCAAGGGCTTGACAAAGAGCCATTGGCTGTTGATGAAGTAGATGACGGATCTACATAATAATTGATTGCAAATGTTTGTGCAACCAACATGGAAAAGAGAAAGACCAATGAGAACTGAATTTTTAGTAAATGTTTTTTCATAAAATAAGGATTAGGATCGTTAAAAGAATATTTTTCCCTGTTAATTGTATTATCATATTTTTTCAGGCAGTACTTTTTTAGTGGTATCATAAATTTTGTTTGCATACTACTAACGTGGTACTACCTTGATTTGTTATGATTTTACATGAAATCAGCATTCATTAACAATACTTTTTATATACTATGAATTCGTACGAATTTTTACTAAAAAACTTATACCTTTTCGGGTACATTTTTTTATACAAAAAAAGCATGATACCCGTTCAGGTATACAAATGGAAATAAATTTATTTATAAAAGAAAAAAGAAAAAAAGAAAAACTTACTCAACCTCAATTGGCTGTAAAAACCTCTGTGGGATTACGTTTCATAAGAGAATTAGAGAGGGGTAAAAAAACATTAAGAAGTGATAAAATAAATCAAGTACTTAATTTTTTTGGATACAAATTAGGTGCTGTTGAAATTGAAAAAACAGAAGATGATTCATCTATTTTTTTTGAAGATATAAACGCGCTATAAATAAAATTCTTACGAAAAATGGCATAAAAAAAAGGCCCACATTGCAGGCCTTTTTTTTTAAAATTTATCAACTATTTTGCTGGTGTAATAATGATGTTTCTGTATTCAATTGGACCATGATCACCTTGTAACATAATTGGTCCGGCAGCACCTTCATTGCTATCAAGTGCCCCACCAGTAATCCCAGGAATATTTTGATCACAAATTATTTTCTTGCCATTTGCAACAACTGTAACCTTTCGGCCAATCAACGTGATATCATAAGACTGCCATTCTCCAGCTGACTTCGCAGCCATTTCATTTGGTGTTAAAAAACCATACACACCTCCAAAATAAGTTGATGAAGGTTCTTTGCCTTTGTTGTCTTCAACCTGAACTTCATAACGCCCCCTTAAATAAACACCACTGTTGCTTTCCTTAGGATAACGAAATTCAATATGCAATTTAAAGTCATTGAATGTTTGATCTGAAATGATATTAGACCCGGATTTTGGACTAGTTAAAACCCCGTTTACAACAACCCACTGGTTTGTTTTACCCGATGGATGCCAACCTGCTGTTGTTTTACCATCAAACAACTTGATTGGTGTTCCCCAAACGGGTGCTTCTGTTCTCCATAGCGATGGAGCCCTTACGCCAGTCCAAGTATGTTTTTGTCCCTTTGTACTTATAATTGTTCCACTTAATTTACCATCCTTTAATGTTCCTTCTAGCACCATATCTCTGTCGATAACGTCCCACTGGGTCGGAATGCTAAAATTTATTTTCCCATCCTTTGAGAAAACACGTGAAATTGGCCTGGCGCTTCCACCTTCTGCTACAAAATAACCCACCAAGGTTTTAAGGCCAGACAACTTTACTTCTAACCAAGAAGGCACAATCTTATCACCCATATCAACAGTTAAATCCCAACGGCCTATTACGGGATCAGCAGCAGGTGCTGCTTCATGATGATCCTGCGCATGAAGTGTAGTTAAAGCACTTAAAAAGGCAATCGCGAAGAAAAATTTTTTAAAACATGATTTCATAACAGTAAATTTTTTCGTTTGACAAATATTTCTAATTGACAATGAATTTAAACATTAAAAGTGACAAATCAATTACTCGACCCCAACAGTGTTTTTTCCAATTGGGTAATTTCCAGAGGAGATAAATAACGCCACTTCCCTACGGCTAAATTTCCCAATGTGATGTGCATAATCCTGATTCTTTTTAGCGTCTTTACTTTATAACCCAACTCCGCACACATTCTCCTGATTTGTCGGTTCAACCCCTGCTTCAAAACAATCCTGAACCGTCTTGCATTTTCTTGTTTTACATAACAAGGTTTTGTTCTCTCACCCAAAATATTCACACCTGTTCCCATCTGCCTGATCATTTCAGCAGTTAGTTCATGGTCTACCGTAACCACATATTCCTTTTCATTGTTATTGCCTGCCCTGAGAATTTTATTGACAATATCCCCATCATTCGTTAGCAAAATCAATCCTTCAGAATCCTTGTCCAACCTACCTACAGGAAAAATCCGCTTTGGATGATTCATAAAACTGATGATATTAGACTTATCAGTTGTGTCTGTTGTTGAGGTAATTCCAACCGGCTTGTGCAATGCTATATAGATGGCTTTCTGCTTGTTTTTCAATCGCTCTCCGTCAACCGCTACCTCATCACCTGGGTAAACACGAGCACCCAACATCACGAGCTCATTGTTGATTGTTACCCGCAGTTGTTCAATCAACTTCTCCGCCTCTCTCCTTGAACAAAATCCAGCATTGCTGATGTATTTATTGATCTGAATTCCTTCTGAATTGTCTTCTTTCATAATTAATTTGAATGATGCAAAATTAAACCAGCGATTGATAACATGCGGAAATACTTGCCTTACACAAAAAAATAGACCTTTCTTAACCCACTATACAACCGAATCAGCTAAATTAGTGCTGATTTAATTAACACATACATCCAAATCAGAATCATGAAAAGAATATCAACCGCCTTAACTTTCTTGTGCTTGGCTGTTTTTGCGAGTGCACAAACTCCACAAAGGACAAACATCAGCACAACAATCACAGCTTCTCCAGCCCCTGCATCCGACAACAAGCAGGTTTCCAACAACATCCCTTTCAATCCAGATGCTACCGTTACATCAGACCACGAAATTACCATCAAAGGGGCTCGGGTTCCATATAAAACAACAGCAGGGATGATGCCTGTCTGGGATACTGAAGGAAAAGTACAAGCTGGCGTTTTCTTTACCTATTACGAACGCAGCGATGTGAAAGACCGTGCAGCTCGCCCTCTCGTAATTTCTTTCAATGGTGGTCCCGGCACCCCTTCCGTTTGGATGGAACTTGGTTATACTGGTCCTCGTATTTTACAAGTTGATGATGAAGGGTATCCGGTTCAGCCTTATGGATTGAGAGACAACCCTTATTCTTTGCTTGATGTGGCTGATATTGTATATGTTGATCCCGTCAATACAGGTTTCTCAAGGGCTGTCAGCAAGGATATCCCAACCTCAAGGTTCTTTGGGGTAACGGCAGACATCAAATATTTGGCTGAATGGGTAAACACGTTCGTTACCAGAATGAACCGATGGGCTTCCCCAAAATACCTAATTGGAGAAAGCTATGGAACAGGTCGCGTCTCTGGCTTGGCACTAGAGCTTCAAAATGCCCATTGGATGTTCTTTAACGGGGTTATTTTGGTCTCCCCCACTACCTTGGGTATAGAGAGAGACGGTCCAGTTGGTGCCGCCTTAAAGCTACCCTATTTCGCTGCAACAGCTTGGTACCACAAAATGCTTCCAACAGACCTTCAATCCAAAGACCTGACAGCCATTTTGCCTGACATTGAAAAGTTTACGGTTGACGAACTAATCCCTGCCATCGCAAAAGGTGGCTTTTTAGAGGATACAAAAAGAAAAGAAATCGCAGCAAAAATATCAAGATTCTCAGGCATCGCTGAAAAAGTAGTGTTGCAAAATAACCTTGATGTTGCTCCTTCCTTATTTTGGAAAGAATTGCTGAGAGACAAAGGCTTTACCATTGGCAGGCTAGACTCAAGATACAAAGGGATTGATAAAAAAGATGCTGGTGAGGTTACAGACTATAATTCAGAATTGATTTCTTGGGAACATTCCTTCACGCCTGCCATCAACATTTATTTGAGGGAGGAGTTGAAATACAAAACAGACCTTCGTTATTACATGTTCGGACCAGTAAATCCATGGGACCGCACAGGAGATAAATCGGGTGAGAACCTCCGCCAAGCAATGGCAGAAAACCCATACATGCAAGTGCTCGTTCAATCCGGGTATTATGATGGCGCGTGTGATTATTTCAACGCCAAATACAGCATGTGGCAAATGGATCCGAGTGGACGCTTGAAAGACAGAATCAGCTGGGAAGGCTACCGCAGTGGTCACATGATGTACCTCCGCAGGCCAGACCTTGAAACAAGCAACCAAAGTCTCCGGGATTTCATCAAAAAAACAATTCCAAAAGCAGGAGAACCTGCAAAATATTAATTTCAAAAAAACAACCCGCATCCTAAAAATGCGGGTTATTTTTTCCCCGACATAATCATGTAAAAATTATATACAGAAAGCAAAAATCCCATACCGGAAAGAAAAATAGACAACCAAAAACCGTACAACCTATAATGCGTTAATTTCAGTCTGGCCTCCATCAACTCCTCCTTCTCCTTTTTGATTGGATTTTCTCCATTTTTCTCTTCTTTCAAGGGTTCTTTAATCCGCTTACTTTCCTTTAAAAATGATTCATAGCCGCCATTCATGATCCAAAATTTCCCTAAATTGGTGATGCTCAATGTTGAATGCATATCATCCGTGTATGCAACCAACTTATCCCTGACCAGTTGATCAGCCCATAATTTTGTTTTTAAAAACTCTTCACTTTCAGTGGTATAAACCAACGCAGCATAATCATATAATTGGGTTTGATCACTCTCATAAATCGTTTGAAGCAACTGATGCAAATAATACTCTTTCAATACTGGCATACACAATTATTTAGTCCTTGCATTTGTGATAAATGTATATTTTATTTCCTTTTCACTTTTAATGATATCAAAAAATTCATCAAGGTATCTCTTCATTTCCTTTCTGTTGTTCTGATATAAATAAGCCGTGTTGTCTATGATTGAATCGATTGAATTTTTATTTTTTTTGAATATGTCAAGTACTGCATTTAACTCTAATATTGATCTTGGATAACCTCTGTATAACCGCTCCTGTAGTGATGTTATTGAAAGCCCCGGCGGAGGGATACCATAGTCTGGATTGACCAATCCACAATAATCAAAGTCGTATGGAACTACATAAGGGGCTACAGTTGAGCTGCTCCCTTCTACAATCAACTTTATGTTTCTGTAAAGTGGTACAGCCCAATCAGTATTGCCAATCATGAACTGAAACAAAGAAACCAACGTTGTTTGATTCCTTTCTGTTGACTCAGTATGGTATGCGGCAAGTTCCATTTCCGTGCAACCGTTTCTCTTGGCCATATCATCAACATCTTCAATAAAAAAGGCAAAGACAGCATCAGCATGCATTTTGGTGTTTATGTCTTGGTACTTTATCTTGACGAGCCTTACCCGAAAACTTTTTTCCGTCAATAAATTATAGATTTTATAAATAAGAAACTCCTTTAAAATCAATTGCTCATGGTATGGGTCAAACTTACAGGGCAACACCAATTTTAGTTTACCTAATTTTTGAAAATTTTCTGAACGCGCCAATTTGAAATTTAACATCAGCGGTGGCATATAACACTCTTCTCTCCTGAATTCACCTCGAGGCCTGATTTCAATTTCATCCTCAACTAAATGACCATCTGGAAATAAACATATAATCTTTGCTTGCTGAAACTGTTCCTTATAACCCTCATTTCTCTTTTGTTTAATGAGGTTTTTAAAATCCGAAAAAAGTTGAATTTCAAGGATGTCTTGGTCTGTAAAAAAGTTTTTGGGAGATATTTTATTTGACTGTGTAAAAGCAACTTCACAAAAAACCAGTGTGAACAAAATTGAGATATGGATAATCCTTGCCATCTACTAAAATAAACCAACTGAAGCAATCAATTTATGACATCAGTCAGTTATTAGTCCTCCCATATTTGACTCAATTCACCAACCTAAGCTTCCTGAAAAAATCATCCTCACCCATTTCCATGACTTCACCAGGCTGCAAATCTTCCAACTGAATATCTTCAATTGAAATCCTGATCAAGCGCTTGCATGGATGCCGAACCGCATCAACCATCTTTCTCACTTGGTGAAATTTCCCCTCAGTTAGCGTAATGTGTAACCAACTGCTTGGCACTCTTTCGTGCAATTCATATCCTGATGAAAATAAGTTATGAGGCTTCTCCACCAAGCTGACATCACAAGGCTTGGTGACATAATCAACACCTCCCTTAACTGGTATGGTTACACCCTGTTTCAAAGCTTCCACCGTTGACTCAGTTACAATGCCGCGTACCTGAATGAGGTAGGTCCTTGTATGAGGAACCACACTTTGAAAAAGCAACCGGGTGATCTTTTTATTGGTGGTGAGCAACAACATTCCTTCAGAATTTTTATCCAAACGGCCTATGGCATGTGTTCCCTCAGGAAAATCAAACAACACATCACCCAACAAGGGCACTTCGTGTGTGCTTACAAATTGAGATACCATGTCGTAGGGCTTGTTCAAAATAAAATATCGGTCTTGATCCATAAAATTATCTGCTGAAATGCTTCTTCAAAGGTTATGCATATTGCTGAAGACAAAAAATGAATTATTATTACATCCAAAAGGGAAATATGGAGCAAAAGTCAAATGATCCATTGCACGGAAAAACATTGGAAAAGATTGTTACTGAATTGGTTGATTATTTCGGATGGGAAGACCTTGGTCAACACATCCCAATCAATTGTTTCATCAGCAATCCCAGTATTCAGTCCAGCCTGAAATTTCTTCGAAAAACACCTTGGGCTAGAAAAAAAGTTGAAGACTTATACTTACGAATGCTCTCTTAGAAAACCTTTTTTTCAATCAATTGATCCTGCAAAAGCAATTCTATTTGCTATTTTACGACCTACAGGTTTTGCAAAGGAATCTCCAACAAGCACTGAAACTCTCGGGCAAAATCAACTGAAACCCTTGCGTGTACTGCACCCTGACGATCCAAGAAACGTTGTTGTCCGCTGATTGAGAAAACTCCTTCATGCCAGATATTGGCATGGATATACAATCCTTGGTTCCCTTTGCAAAGAAAACAAATGAAATCTTCCGGCTTTACATTATCCCCCGGAAGGGCTACAGGAACCAAATAAGGTTTATCATCCAACGGAAAAAACATTTGCCCACCATCAGGGTGATAATTGGCATGCCAAATCAAGATCTTACTTGGTTTCCCAATACTTTCTGTGGATGCATTCTCTGGGTTTGTGGCATAACCCAATACATAATTGCCACCAACAGCCTCATTGCTTCCGTAAAGAATATCACCCTTCCACGTGCTGTAAAAAACACCTTCTGTTGTACCACCTTCGTCACCACAATCAGTATCTACCGGTCGCCAACCTTGTGCAGGCCAACGCGTTATCTCAACTTTACAATCAGCAGGATCTTCAACAATCCAACCATACCCTTTCACACTTTCAGCAGTGGCCACGACAATAGGCATTGGGATATGTTGCAACCCGACAGGAAGGTTGGGATTGAGATAATCAGTAGGCGTTGAATTCATCATGTTCTGTTTTTTTAATTCATGTAAAATAAATGTTTTCACCCTATCAAATGTGAATGATTTAAAACTTTAATTGATTAATTGATTATTTTCAAGTCAAATTGCTCAAAAACCATTTCTAGCCATTCGATACTCGATGAAACCAACATTCAACAACTTCCTCCTGCTTATTGTCTTGTGCTTTTCCCTAAATAATGGATACAGCCAAATGGATACCACTTTTTGGTTTGCTGCACCGGATTTACAGGGTGACCAGCCCGGAGGCTTACACGGAGACAAACCAATTTACCTTAGACTGGCTTCTTCAAAACAAACTGCGAATGTCTTCATTTCCATTCCAGCTAACCCGAGCTTTCAAAAAATATCCGTTCAAGTTTTTGCAAATTCTTCAATATCCCTTGATTTAACAACCTATTTGAACTTGATTGAAAATGGGACGGTTAATAATGTATTACAAAAAGGATTGTTGATACAATCTGATGCCCCGATTTCCTGTTATTACGACATTGCCAACAGGGTCAACGGCGACATGTATGCTTTAAAAGGGAAAAATGCCCTGGGTAAAAAATTTACCGTCCCGTTTCAAATGGAATTTGCAAACGCCATTAGATGGCCAACAACAAACGATTTCATCATTGTTGCTACAGAAGACAATACAAACATCACAATTACTTCCAAAAAACCACTGGTTGGCATATCTGCAAATCAAGCGCATGTCATCAAATTAAACAAAGGTGAAACCTATGTATGCAGGGGCGCTTCAATCATTGGCAGTGAAAAACCTGGCGGAACAATGGTGGTTTCAGATAAACCGATAGCCATCTCAACCAAGGACGACTCCATTGAATACCCTGGTGCAGTCTGTGCAGACACAGCTGGTGACCAAATCATTCCAGACAGCATCGCAGGAAAGGAATTCATTGTGATAAAAGGGTACTTTACGAATAGCCCAGACTACTACTATGTTTTTGCAACAGAAGATGGCACCACCGTAAAATTGAACGGCGTTGCACAAAAAACAATGAATGCTGGAGAATATTTCACAGGGAAGCTTACTGACCTTTCATGCTATGTGGAGACCGACAAGCCATCTCATTTGTTTCATATTTCTGGATTTGGATGTGAAGCTGGAGGTGCTATCATCCCTTCCATCAAATGCACTGGTTCAAATGAAGTAAGTGTAACCCGTGCTGACTTAACAGGACAATTTTACATCAATGTCCTTTCAAAAAAAGAATATATAAACGACTTTACATTAAATGGTGGAACTACGCTCATTGAATCAAGTACATTCTTACCTGTTTCCGGAACTTCTGGAGATTGGATGTTTACGAGAATACCCATTCATGCTTCATCGCTTGGAAGCACTTACAATTTTAAAATTGAGAATACGATTGGCAAATTTCATGTAGGTGTAATTCAGGGAAGCAGCTCTTCCACTGCTAGGTATGGATATTTTTCAGATTTTGGCAGCAACATCATTAATTTTGATGACGAGAAAAGTAAAACTTCGATTTTCAGTGCCAACAAATTGATTTGCCATAATACGCCGGCCATTATCACTGCTACCAATAAAGAGGCAAAATCTTTTACCTGGACTGGTCCAAATGGGTTCTTAAGCAATGGTCCTCAACTTTCCATCAATAATTTCAACGCCAGCAACAACGGTGACTATACAATAACATCCATTAGCGATGGTTGCGGCACTGCATCCAAAACACTTAAACTGGAAACACAAAAGCCC
>JBILHX010000111.1:0-10479 GCA_044350285.1 Chitinophagaceae bacterium
CTGGAAGTGGTACTGGCGATTTGTTAGACGATGTTGCCAAATGTATAGACACTGAACTTGATCCAATAAACGACGAGCTTCCAAAATTTGCCATCATAGGACAACCTAATGTTGGAAAATCGTCTTTGTTAAATGCCTTGGTTGGTACTGAGAGAACCATCGTTAGCGACATAGCTGGAACCACGAGAGATACAATTCATACACATTACAAATTGTTTCAAAAAGAGTTTATTCTTATCGATACGGCTGGTATCAGAAGAAAGAACAAGGTTCATGAAGACATAGAATTTTATTCTGTGATAAGGGCCATCAAGGCAATGGATGAAGCTGATGTTTGTTTGATGATGATAGATGCTGAGATGGGTGTTACGCAGCAGGACTTAAATATATTTTCTTTGGCCATTAAAAAAGGAAAAGGAATTGTATTTATTGTGAATAAATGGGATCTGATGAATAAAGAGACCAATACATCGAGGGATTATGAGAAAAACATGAAAACCCGGCTTGCTCCATTTACAGATCTTCCAATATTATTCATTTCTGCAACTGAAAAAACCAGGATCTTCAAAGTGATTGAAACTGGATTGGATGTATTTGAAAACAGGAAAAGAAAGGTGGCAACTTCAGCATTGAATGACGAAATGCTTAAAGTTATTGAGGCTCATCATCCACCGGTTGTAAGAGGCAATACCATCAAAATCAAATTCGTTACTCAGATTCCAACTGTTGTACCAAGTTTTGCTTTTTTTGCAAATCACCCAGACGACATTAAAACACCGTATAAGAATTATCTTGAAAATAAGCTAAGGGAGAAATTTAACTTTTCAGGTGTTCCTGTGAGGATATTCTTTAGGAAAAAATAAAAAAAAGAGAGGTGGCTAAAAAGCCACCTCATTCTTTACCTAACCATTAAATTTATTATTAAAATTTGTAGTACGCTGCAACTAGTAAACTAGATGAGTTTGATTTTCCATTTCCATCTTTGTTAAAAAACACAGCTTTATTAGCAGATTCAAAACGAAGTTCAGGAACGATTGTAACTGGACCTAGTTTGACATTGCCAGAAATCGTATTTGCAAAAATGCTTGAACCAAATGGGGCTGACGATAAAGCCGCTAATTTATTTTTGTCATTGAAAATTTCAGAACGCAACGTAATTCCGAAATTCTTCACAGGGTCATAGTTGAAATAGAATGCTGAACCTCCCCATGTAGAGGCATCTGCATAAATCGATTTCTGTTGTGTTTTTGAACTATTAAGGGTTCCATTGTATGCAACATTAAATTTATCACTCAATTTGGCAGTCAACACAACATCATATTGTCTAACCTTCGCTGAATCTGTAGGCCTTTGTCCGCCTAAATAGTTTAAATAAATTTTTACATTGTCACTGAAAGCATATCCGTACTGAAACAACAAAGCTTTTTTGTTGTTTGAAGGAGCATCCCTGTAATCAGTTGGATTTGATATTCCAACCATGATGGTTGATTTGCCAAAGGTAAGGTCTGTTTTGGCTCCTGTGTGAAGGAATGGTCCCCAAGAAAACATATAAGACATGCTGTAATTCCTGTTTCCCCCTGGGTCTACCAATTCATAACCTACATGAGTAGCCCAGGTACCTCCTGTAAATTTAATCCAATCTGCAGGAGAGTAGGAAGCATACAATTGCTTCACAGTAGCTAAAACCCCTTTGTCGTTATAGGCAAATTCCTTTGCCCTTTTCCCTACACCAAGATCAGCAGTCAAGGTGATTTTTTTGATGGCATAATCAACTCTCGCAGACGCCATACCCAAAGCTAGTTTACCTGTGGTATTTGTAAAACTGGTTCTGTTATTCGATACGTTTTTGTCGAAATCAGCCCTAAAATACGCATCAACAGATCCACTAAAAGTGAAATTTGATTCTTTTTTTGCCTTTGCTGTGCTGTCTTGTCCATTTGTTGTAATAACTGCGAGCATCAAGGCTCCAATTACGGAAAGTTTTCGTAACATTGTTTTGGTTTTTAGTTTCAAAAAGAGGGTATGGCAGAGGTCAATGTTCTAGTCCAACACGACCTTGCGCTGTACCCTTATTATTTATGCAGGAATGTCAATTTCTTCATTTTTCATTACCAGAGTTCCTTGTGAGTATTTCTCATCATGTTGAGATTCATCTAGACCCATTTCCTCTTCTTCTTCCGTAACTCTTAATGGTTGGATAAAGTCAATTAATTTGAAAATTAAATAGGATACTACAAATGAATAAACAACTGCAATAGCCATTGCTTTTAACTGTGTGAAAAAGAATGAAGCATTGCCATAGAATAGACCATCATTTCCAGCTGTATTTACTGCTTTTGTAGCAAAAATTCCAGTAAGAACCATGCCCACCATGCCGCCAATACCATGACAAGGAAATACATCAAGAGCATCATCCAAGGTTGATTTTTGTTTGTAATAAACGGCAATATTTGAAACGATTGCGGCAATAACCCCAATGAAAATACTTTGTGGGATTCCAACAAAACCTGCACCTGGAGTGATGGCAACCAAGCCAACTACAGCACCTATACAAAATCCCATAACAGAGGGCTTTTTACCTTTCATTACATCAAAGAACATCCATGAAAGTCCGGCTGCAGCTGCTGCAGTATTTGTTGTTGCAAAAGCTGATACTGCCAATCCATTTGCTCCCAATGCGGAACCTGCATTGAAGCCAAACCAACCAAACCACAATAGACCAGTTCCAATCAACACATATGGAACATTTGCAGGTGGTATTTCTGTACGATCCATGTGTACTTTTCTACGCTTCAAGACCAATGCCCCAGCCAATGCTGCACATCCTGCTGAAATATGAACCACTGTTCCTCCAGCAAAGTCTAAAGCTCCCATCTTGAAAAGGAATCCTTCTGGGTGCCAGCTCCAGTGTGCCAAAGGAGCGTATACTAAAATGCTGAATAAGATGATGAAAAGAATATATGATGTGAACTTAACACGCTCAGCCAATGCACCTACCACAAGTCCTGGAGTGATAATCGCAAACATCAACTGAAACAACGAAAACAAAGTTTTAGGTATTGTTGGAGCAAGAGACCATGGCGCTGTGTTGTTCACATCTTTAAAAAAGAAGTGAGTCATTGGATTTCCAACAAATCCTCCCAACGAATCACCAAAACACAAACTATATCCAAAGGCTACCCAAATTACAGTAACAACACCAGCTGCTACCGTACTTTTTATCATGGTTGAAATAACATTTTTGCGGTGTACCATGCCTCCATAAAAAAAAGCCAACCCAGGTGTCATCAGAAAAACCAAGGCAGTCGCCACTAAAATCCACGTGATGTCTGCGCTATTGTACAAACCGGTGGTGTCTTCATAATTTGGCAGCACCGGAACGAAAATGGCTGCTATAGCAATCAATGCTAGAATGATAAAGGGTAACTTGTCTCTTAAGGCTTTAGTATTCATTATGAACAGTTTTGAGTGAAAAATCTAATCTTGTGGTGTAAATATATAAAATTATCTTAAAAAAATCAATAAATATACATATATAAAAAATCTTAATATGTAATTGTATTTTATTAAATTATTGATAATCAATGTATTGATAAAATATTAATTTTCAAGTCTTAAAAATTTTGAAATTATCAAATACATATATAAAAAATCATAATATGTAATTGATTGAAAAAAATAGATCGATGAAAATCGATCTATTAGAAAAAGATAAAAAAGAGAATATTTACGCTTATTGTGCCAGCAGGCTTCTGTCTTTGGATTCAAGCATTGAAGCGCCCATTAAAAACTCATCGACTTTTCGTGCACATTCCCTTCCTTCACTGATTGCCCAAACGACCAGCGATTGTCCTCTTCGCATGTCTCCGCAAACAAATATTTTTGATATACTGGTTTTATATTCTTTTTCTGTTGCCTTCACATTTCCGCGGTCATCCATTTCCACATCGAGCCCTTCTAACATGCCTTCTTTTTGAGGAGCAACAAATCCCATTGCCAACAACACCAAATCACAAGGTATAATTTTTTCACTTCCAGGTCTTTCCACAAACCTGCTGGCCTTGCCATCTTCTGTCTTCCATTCCAGTTCAACCGTTTTTAAGGCAGTCAATTCACCTTCCTCATTTCCAATAAATTCCTTCGTTGCAATGGCCCACTGTCTATCGCAACCTTCCTCATGTGATGAAGTTGTTTTGAGCACCATTGGGTAGGTTGGCCATGGCATAAATTGGTTTCTGGAATCAGGTGGTTTTGGCAACAACTCAAATTGGGTGATGTGCTCAGCGCCTTGCCTGTTCGATGTGCCCACACAATCACTTCCTGTGTCACCTCCTCCAATTACAACCACATGCTTGCCTTTTGCACTTATTTCTTCATCCCAAATATTGCTCTCTATATGGCTGTTTGAAAGTGGATTGCTGCCATCAACTATCTTGTTCTGCTGCTTCAAAAAATGCATGGCGTAATGAACTCCCTTGTAATCCCTTCCTGGTATTGTTAAATCCCGTGGCACAGTAGATCCTCCCGCCAAAACAATGGAATTGTATTCCCTCAACAGATCATTCATATTCACATTAACACCTACGTTGGCATTGCACCTAAATGTTATTCCTTCCTCTTCCATTACCTTAATCCGTCTGTCAATAACCGATTTCTCCAATTTGAAATCGGGAATGCCATACCTCAACAAACCACCTGGCTTCTCATCTCTTTCAAAAACCACCACCGTATGTCCTGCCTGATTCAATTGTGCCGCAGCTGCCAAGCCTGCTGGACCACTGCCTATTATCGCAATCTTCTTGCCAGTGCGTAAGTTCGGAATAATGGGCTTTACATACCCTTTTTCAAAGGCAATTTCAATAATGTGTTTTTCGATTTCTTCAATGCTTACCGGTGGTTGGTTGATGCCCAAAACACATGAACTCTCGCAAGGGGCTGGACAAATTCTTCCAGTAAATTCTGGGAAATTATTTGTAGAGGTTAGGATCTCATAGGCCTCTTGCCAACTTTCCTTGTAAACAGCATCGTTGAACTCTGGTATCACGTTGCCAAGGGGGCAGCCATGGTGGCAAAATGGAACGCCGCAGTTCATGCACCTGGCAGCCTGTTTATTCAACTCGGCAGCCTCAAATGGTTTTACAAACTCCTTGAAATTTGAAACCCTTTCGTCTGCTTTAATTTTAGTTGGACTAACCCTAATGAACTCAATAAAACCAGTTGGTTTTCCCATATCTTTTCTATTATCTGATTAGTTAATCAATACTTTAGCGGCCTCTTTTTTTAACTGCATTACCTTTTTATAGTCACGTGGATAAACCTTTACAAAAGATTGTTTCTGATTTTCAAAATCTCCCAAAACAAATTTTGCTACTGTGCTGCCTGTTGTCTTGAAATGCTCATCCAGCAATAGTTTCAAGAGAATTGAATCATCTTCCTCCAACTGATCTAAGTCAACCATTTCCTGATTACAATTTTCTTTGAACGTTCCTTTCACGTCATAGATGAAAGCCAGTCCTCCACTCATGCCTGCTGCAAAATTTCTTCCGGTTTCGCCTAACACAACAACTATTCCTCCTGTCATGTATTCGCATCCATGGTCTCCAACACCTTCTACAACCGCTTTTGCTCCTGAATTTCTAACAGCAAACCTTTCCCCAGCCTTACCTCTTATGAATGCCATTCCACTCGTTGCACCATAAAATGCTGTGTTCCCAATCAAAATATTATTTTCTGGAATAAAGGAAGATTCTTTTGGCGGATAAATAATCATTTTGGCTCCACTTAGTCCTTTGCCAAAATAGTCATTGGCATCTCCCTCAATTTCCAATGTTACACCCTTGGTATTGAAAGCTCCGAAACTTTGCCCTGCAGTTCCATTAAATCGCAATCTTATGGTGTCTTCCAGAAGACCTGCTGCACCATATTTTTTCGTTATCTCATTGGTCAGCATAGTCCCGGTAGAACGATCTGTATTCCTGATCTTGCTTTCAATAACCACGCGTGATTGGTTTTCCAAAGCTTCTCTTGACTGTTCAATCAGTTTCCAATCCATTACATCCGCTATTCCATGATCCTGCTCTTCTTGATTGTACAACCCTGTATAAGCGCCTGCAGGTTCTTTGTACAAAATGGGGGATAGGTCGAGCTTGTTGTATTTCCAATGGCTGATGTTTTCCCTCATTTTTAAGGTATCAACTTGTCCTACCATTTCTTCAATCGTTCTATATCCCATTTCAGCCATGATTTCCCTCAATTCCCTTGTGAGAAATTGGATGAAATTTACAACATGCTCTGCCGCACCTGTAAATCGCTTTCTTAATTCAGGGTCTTGGGTAGCCACTCCAACTGGAC
Organism: Chitinophagaceae bacterium; assembly: GCA_044350285.1. Lineage (GTDB taxonomy): Bacteria > Bacteroidota > Bacteroidia > Chitinophagales > Chitinophagaceae > Pollutibacter. Next base: position 6,352 of record JBILHX010000111.1, read on the forward strand.
AGGTGTTCAGGTGACATTTACGCATCAATATGCATCCTTCTACCACCAATGCGGCAGTTGCAACGCCCCATTCCTCTGCTCCCAACAAGGTCGCTATTGCTACGTCACGGCCTGTTTTAAGTTGCCCATCTGTTTGCAACACAATCCTACTTCTGAGCTTATTTTTCACCAACGTTTGGTGTGCTTCAGCCAAGCCCAATTCCCATGGCAATCCAGCATGTCTGATTGAACTAACCGGCGATGCTCCTGTTCCTCCGTCAAATCCAGACACTAAAACAACGTCGGCCTTGGCTTTTGCAACGCCTGCTGCAATCGTGCCTACACCTGCTTTTGAAACAAGCTTGACACTGATTCTTGCTTTCCTGTTTGCATTCTTTAAGTCAAAAATCAACTGCGCCAAATCTTCAATCGAATAAATATCATGATGCGGTGGTGGAGAAATCAATCCAACCCCTGGTGTTGAATGCCTTACCCTTCCAATCCAATCATCAACTTTATGGCCCGGTAATTGCCCGCCTTCTCCAGGTTTTGCACCTTGTGCCATTTTAATCTGAAGCTCAGTGGCCTCTGTCAAGTATTGTGCTGTTACGCCAAAACGCGCTGAAGCCACTTGCTTTATTGAAGACCGCATCGAGTCTCCGTTTTCTAAAAGTTTGTATCTTATTTCATCCTCACCGCCTTCTCCTGTATTGCTCTTTCCCCCAAGCCTGTTCATGGCTATCGCTAGGGTGGTATGCGCTTCCCAAGAAATTGATCCGAAGGACATTGCACCTGTTGCAAATCTTTTATATATGTTTTCAGCAGGCTCTACTTCATCAATTGATATGGAAGGTCTGTTTGGATTGAAATCAAACAGGCTTCTCAACGTGCACGCCTTTTCTCCTTGGTCATTTACCAGCTTTGAATATTTTTTGAAAAGGGAAAAATCGTTTGTTCTGGTTGAGTGTTGCAACAAATGAATTGTTTGTGGATTGAAGAGATGAAATTCACCTTTTCTTTTCCACTGATAAACCCCGCCTACAGCAAGCCTGTCCACCGGAATTGCTTTTCTGCTAAATCCCAATTGATGTTTAGCCAACGCTTCTTTTGCAATCTCATCCAATCCCATCCCTTCAATCCTGGAAACCGCTCCTGTGAAATATTTATCCACCACCTCATGGTTTAATCCAATGATTTCAAATATCTGTGCTCCTTGGTATGACTGCAATGTTGAAATTCCCATTTTGGAAAAAACTTTCAATAACCCATCATTGACCGCTTTGATATAATTTTTCTTCAGTTGTTCGGAATCAACATCGGTTTGCATTTTACCGCTTATTTTGATGTCTCGTATTGAAGAAAGTGCCAAGTAAGGATTGATTGCTGTGGCGCCAAAGCCTATTAAACAAGCAAAATGGTGAACTTCCCAAACATCTCCTGCTTCAACAATGATACCTACTTTCCCCCTCAATCCTTTTCTAATCAGGTGATGGTGGATGGCTGATGTAGACAACAACGAAGGGATAGGTGCATGCTCAGAATCAATGGCCCTGTCTTGCAAAATCAAGACTTCAAACCCGTCCTCAACTGCATCAACAGCATACCTGCAAATCCTGTCTAACGCCTTTTTTAAAGTGCCAGGCTTACCATCCGCACGGAAATAACATTGCAATGTTTTTGCTTGAAAAACACCTGTATCAATGCTTCTTATTTTTTCTAAGTCTCTGTTGGTTAATACCGGGTGTTTCAATGCTACAGTATGACAACTCAATGGATCTTCCATGAGCATGTTTCCATTGTTTCCAATAAACGTTGCTAAAGACATTACCAATCTCTCGCGAATTGGGTCGATGGGGGGGTTGGTTACTTGGGCAAACAATTGCTTGAAATAACTGCTTAAATGTTGGGGTTGATCGCTCAAAATGGCCAATGGAACATCTGTTCCCATAGATCCGATGGGTTCTTTTCCATCCAACGCCATTGGGGTGATGATGTTTTCAAGATCCTCGGAAGTATACCCAAACGCTTTTTGGTACTTAAACACCTGTTCATGTTCAAGGTGTGTAAACATTACCCTTGGTACAGGCAATTCATTCAAGCGGATCTTGTATTTATTCAGCCAATCACCATACGTTTTCTGTCCACATATTGTTCGCTTCAATTCATCATCACTGATGATCCTTCCTTCTTCAATATCAACCACAAACATTTTTCCTGGTTGCAATCTTCCTTTTTCAATAATTAATGATGGATCTACTGGCAAAGCACCTGTTTCAGACGCCATAATTACCCTGTCATCTGATGTAACGCAATATCTTGATGGCCTGAGTCCATTTCTATCCAATGTGGCGCCAATAATCCTTCCATCCGTAAAGGAAATTGATGCCGGACCATCCCATGGCTCCATAATAGACGCATGGTATTCGTAAAATGCTTTTTTTAAAGGATCCATGCTCTCATTACCATCCCAAGCCTCCGGTATCAACATCATCATCACGTGTGGCAATGACCTCCCTGTCATGGTTAACAACTCAATCATGTTGTCCAAACTTGCTGAATCACTTTGGTTGTTTGAAACAATCGGCAACAACATCTCCATTTCTTCCTTCGAAAAATAGGGTGATGTAAATCCGTTTTCATTTGTTTTGATCCAATTCAAATTACCCTGAAGGGTATTAATCTCTCCATTATGGGCAATATACCTGAATGGCTGTGCCAATTTCCAGGAAGGGAATGTATTTGTTGCAAAACGTGAATGCACCAATCCAAGTGCACTGACCAATTTTTTGTTGCCCAAATCGGGGTAATATGACCTCAACTGATTGCTAGTCAGCTGACCTTTATACACAACAACTTTGTAGGAAAGTGAAGTGATGTAAAAACCAATGGTATCCTTTTTGACTGTGTTGTTAATCAAATGGGATGAATAATTTCTGAGGATGAAGAGCTTTCTTTCAAAGGCCATTGGGTCTGTAATGTGGTCTGGACATGCCACAAAAACCTGCTCTATTTCAGGTTCTACCGATCTTGCTGTAAATCCTATTCCCTCAGGATTTATGGGAACTTTTCTCCAAGCAAGTATCTCAATTCCAAGCTCTTCTGCAGTTCTGCTGAATATATCCCTGCATTCTTCCCTTAGCCTAACCTCTTTCGGGAAAAAAATACTTCCTACACCATATTTCCCAAATGATGGAAGATGAACACCCAGTTTTAAACATTCATCAAAAAAGAATGCATGGGGCGTTTGTATTTGAATGCCAGCACCGTCTCCCGTGTTATTTTCACAACCGCATGCTCCTCGATGTTCCATATTTTCCAATATGGTCAATGCATCAGAAATTACCTGATGATTTTTGTTTCCTTTGATATTTGCAACAAAACCAATTCCACATGAATCTCTTTCGAATTCGGGACGGTATAATCCACCATTTCTTGCCATAATGATACAAAAATTTGAAAATATCTAAAAATATCCCTTAAAACAAAATTATTTCTAAGGTAAATTCACTGATTCGTATAAATTTACGAATAAAAGCGTATTAATTTTTCAAATGGCAAGAAAATCTAAAAAAATAACAAAAATCGTTGTGTTTATCCTTATTCTACAAAGCTGCTTACTGGCTCGCAAGAACATACCAAATTCCTGTCTCCATAAGTATTATTAACCCTTGCTATGCTAGGCCAAAACTTATGGGTACGTTGTCTCTCTCCAGGAAATGCTGCTTTCTCTCTCGAGTAAGGCCTGTTCCATTCATTTGCACAAATATTGGCTTGGGTATGTGGTGCTCTCTTCAATACATTTTCTTTTTTATCGGCAATACCTTCCTCTATTTCTTTGATTTCATTTCTGATTGAAATTAAGGCATCACAAAAACGATCCAACTCGTCTTTGTCCTCACTTTCTGTGGGCTCTATCATGATGGTGCCTGGCACAGGAAAACTGAGTGTTGGGGCATGGAAACCATAATCCATTAACCTCTTGGCCAAATCTTCGGCTTCAATATCGGCCGATTTTTTGAATGGTCGAAGGTCTACAATAAATTCATGTGCACACGTGCCATTGGTTCCCAAATACAACACATCATAGTGATTTTGCAACCTTGCCCTCATGTAATTGGCATTTAGAATGGCATATTCAGTGGCTTCTTT
>JBILHX010000203.1:0-3378 GCA_044350285.1 Chitinophagaceae bacterium
GTATACGAGTCCACACGGAAGTATGCCGTTTAATAGTCCGCCCATAAAAGCGCTGCTGATGGTCGATCCCTTTGCCCTAGGGTATAGTTTTTTCACCAACAATTCATACGGGACTAATCCTTGAATGTTGGTTTCAACTGTAGGAAAAGTTTTTATAAAAATCAAAATGGAGAGGATGCCAATGCCCAACGCAACTGAAATGTTTTGCTGCATACCAAACCATTTAATTGAAATTCCAATAGACCCAAAAAGAAGTCCCCACATTGCATACACTAAAATTCTTCCTAGGTGATATAAGTTCCATCTGGTGATTGATTCCTTAGGGTTGCTTTGATTGAAGACGTTGGATAGCATTAATGGTCCGCACATGCCAACGCAATGCAGGCTGCCTGCAAATCCAATTAAAAACGCAGATATCAAAATCTCCGGATCCATATTAAAGTGTAATTGCTTCTTCGAAGTAGTAATTTTTTTCTGCTGCTCGCCAATTTAGTTTCAGTTGATATGTTCCTGTTGCGAAATCAGGTAGTTCAATGCTGTACTTCCCATTGATGACATTAAGTTTCCCTTGTATATCCTTTGATTTATCTGCCGCATAGTACAATACCCATTCTCCGTCTGTTTTTTCATTGGTGAATTCTTCTGGGAAAGTTATGTAGACTATGTTCCTGTTTCTGTTGATGACAGGGACTGATGATAATGATGCAGTATTCGCGGATTCGTCAATGATATGCTGATATTTGATTTCTTCTTCATAATAGTTTTCACTGACAAGGTCTTTGTTCTCTTTGGATGCCAAGAAAACCAATGTCAACATTCCTAACACAAATACGCTATAAACAATTAGAATTTTAAATCCCCAATTAATTTTCATGCTGTTATTTTTAAGAACCAACTGGTCCAATGAACGATGTTTTCTTCCTTGTCAATTTTTTATTGTCAATAAAAAAGTCAATAAAAACATCCGACCTTCTGTTGGTTATTTTATTTGATTTTTTCTTGATGATAAAAGTGATGATGACATAACTTTCTTTTCCGATTGTGGGTTGTTTGCCAATCACTTCAATGGTGCCTTCATCTGGCGGTATGCTAAGCGTAAGGGTAATGTCGTTATGTGTTTTATTGAACATTCTTGCTGAATACAGATTACCTGTATATCCTCCTGGGAGTGTTTGGTAAATCATTCCTTGGGTTCTCAAAACGGTGATGTCAACAACATCCCTGGTGATTAGCATCATCACCAAGGCTGATGCAATCAATAGAAGAACGATGGAGTAGGCAATTACTCTTTTTGTTATTTTGAGCTTTTCTTTTTTGACAATATTGTTTTCAGAAGCGAGCCGTATCAACTTCTTCGGTCTGTCTAAATTCACCATGATTTCATCACACGCATCGATGCAGGCTGTACAGTTGATGCATTCAAGTTGAGTCCCATTTCTAATGTCGATACCGGTTGGACAAACCCTGACACAGGCTTTGCAATCAATGCAATCACCTATTTCATTTTCTGTATTGGTTTTTTTACCCCTGGGTTCTCCGCGGATGTAGTCGTATGCTACTACAATGGAATTTTTATCCAAAAGAACACCTTGAAGTCGGCCGTAAGGACAAACAACGATACATACTTGTTCCCGAAACCAATAGTACACAAAAAAGAAAATGGTGGTAAACCCAATCAATACAATGAAAGTGCCTGCATGTGATGCGATCCCTTGATCGACATAGTGCAGCAATTCATCCATGCTGATGAGATAAGCCATGAAGTAATTCGCGATGATGAAGGAAATGATGTAAAAGATGGCAATCTTGGTTGCCCTTTTTTTTATTTTATATCCATTCCATGGCATTTTTTTTAGTTGCTGTTGCTTTGTATAGTCCCCTTCAATCCAGTATTCAATCTTTCGAAAAACCATTTCCATGAATATCGTTTGGGGGCAAGCCCATCCACAAAAAACCCTTCCAAAAATGACAGTAAACAGGATAATAAAAACCAAAAATGTTAACATTCCCAATGCAAAAATGAAAAAGTCTTGTGGCCCGAATATTTGTCCAAATATGATGAACTTCCTTTCCAGGATATTCAACATGACAAAGGGCTCTCCATTGACTTTGATCCATGGAAGTGAAAAAAAGATGATTAAATAGAAGATTGAAAAAATGGTTCTTTTGTTATAAAGATTTCCTTTTGGCTTTTTAGGAAACAAATAATTGCGTTTACCTTTTTTGTCAATGGTAGCAACAGCGTCTCTAAAACCCTGGTCTATAAGTTCATCTTTTTTGTTTTCACCAATCATTTTATTGAGGAGTTACTCCTGTTTTTATGGTTGAACTGTCTGTAACTGATTTTTTTTCATCAGAAAAAATTACTCCCTGAGGTGCTTTTGGATTTGGGGGATTCGTTCCTTTGATTGATTTAACATAGCTAGCTAGATTTTTCAATTGAACGGGACTGAACATGGTTTGCCATGACTGCATTCCTTTTTCTGGGTATCCAATTTTTAAGGTATTGTAGATGTTGTTCATGGTTCCACCGTGTATCCAAAACTCATCTGTGAGATTAGGCCCGATGCCACCTTCTCCCTTTGTTCCATGGCATGCAACACACGATTGAGTATACAAATTTTTACCCGATTCAATCCCCGTTGCGTCTGAAATAACTACATTGTTTTCATCTACCAGGTTTTTTGTTTTGGCTTTGTACAACTCTTCGATGCGTTTCCCTTCCAACATTTCTTCTGCATATTCTTGTTCTGGATTTTTACCAATGCCCCAAACGTGAAAATTAAATACATAGATTACTGCAATAACAATGGTGATGTAGAATCCATATTTCCACCATGGAGGAAGTGCATTGTCCAGTTCTCGTATTCCATCATAATCGTGGTCTAGGAGAATGTCGGCTTCTTCTTCAAGTGGAACAGCTCTAGTCATCCAATTTTTATCTATCCTGCTCCATAGGGTACCGATTTTCAGGGTTTTTCTTGTTTTTAAAGCAGCTGCATCAGCTTGTCCTGTCAATTCCCTGAAGGCCCTTCTAACCATAAACGACAAGAATAAAATCACCATCAGTTCAAGTGCAATTACGGTAGCCAACGCATAGAAATTCATTGACGACAATCCTCCGAAATTATTGCTGGTGGGGATGTCGGATGTCATCGTATTTGTTTGAGATTGGGCTACAGAAGAAAGCACTGATGAGAGAAGAATAAGCATCAATGATTTTATCAATGAGTTTCCTTGTCTTTTTTTCAAAATGGATTTTGACAGTGTTACCAGCACTTGCGAAAGAATCCAAATTACAAATACAAATACTATTGCTGTGATGATGAGCAATATTTCAAGATAATTAATTGGTTTTTCGTTAGCTGATGCAGGGGA
>JBILHX010000112.1:0-10202 GCA_044350285.1 Chitinophagaceae bacterium
TTTAGCAGTGTATTGTTTTTTATTGTTCAGCGTAACTTTAATCTCACTGGCTTCATCGATTACATGATTGTTCGTTACAATATAACCATCTTCACTAATGACCACTCCAGAACCACTTGCCCGCTGTGGCATGGAACGTGTTTGTGGTCCATTAAAGAAATCATCCATAAAATCCTCTCCGAAGATATCGCCAAATGGATTTCTTTTTGTTTTAGGGAGGTTGTTGCTTGCCTGGCTGCCGCCAATTATGGTAGTTATGTGAACTACTGAAGGTACTGCTGCTTGAGAGGCAGGCTGAAAGTCTACAGGCTGTCCTGGGATGTTGTTGTTGCTGTCAAAAAAACCTGCATAACTGGCAGGCAGCTTTCCATTGTTTTCCTGAATTGGTCCCTGTTTGCGTATGAAGGAATCATAACCAAACATGGCCACTGTAGTGGTTACCGCACTAATCAGAACAACTGTGAATGTTTGTTTAATGTTCATGGTTCTATGTTGTTTTTATGAATTAATACAATTTTCATGCCTAATACTATTGCAAATAACTAAACATGTCTGAATTTCAGTATACCTGTCATCCTATTTAACAAATCCTTGTGCACATATCATTAAAAACACCAGAATTTACACTTAAAGTTCCATTTATCAGCTATAATGTTTGTAAAAATGTCATGGTGTTCATACCATCGGCATAATCTTCCAAGTTTGGACGCTGAGCCATGCCAAAAGGAATAAACCCTTCCCCAACGATACACTGAATTTCATCTTTATTAAGCATTTCAACCAATTCTGCTTTATTCTGATAAAATTGATAGTGGATTTGGCCTATTGGAGAAAAATGACTTTCATTCTTGACCATAACAACTGAGTCGTTGCTCATGTAATATTGGTTATTCATGATGGCAATGGTCAGTTGATAGTCAAAATTATGCCTGTATTTTGCATGATCCCTGTAGTGATCATATTTCCTTAGGGCGTTGAGTAATGGAACAAAATCATAATTTTCTGGTGCATACAGTTGGGTTACGTTTCTGCAACCTAGTCCAAAATAAAGCTGAATGTCATCTGCCAACAAATCAATTTCTTCTTGTGTTTCTGCTCCATCAAGAATTGCTATGGAAGTCCTGTTTTTTCTGATAATATGTGGATATTTTTCAAAATAGTATTCAAAATACCGTGCACTGTTGTTTGTGCCAGTAGCAATATATGCATCACATCCCTTTAGCATTTCATCAAATTGAATGAAATCTACTATTTCAGGAAACTCAATAGCAGCTTTTTCAACAAGGTGTTTTAGTAAATAGGGGTCTTTTGATGACAATTTAATGCGTTGTTTATGTCCTGAAAGAAAAACACACAGAAAGTCATGAAACCCCACAACAGGAATATTCCCTGCCATTACAATTCCAACGGTTTTAATATTGAGGGGTGTTTCGGGAACATTGTTTTTGGTGGCATACGATTCCAATTGATCTTGAGAAAGCATTGAATTGGCGATATTTTCCAATGTCAAGTTGATGAATTCAGGCGTAAACCACCTGTTTTGTTCAAATGCCCGTTGCTTAATCTCCTCAAACTCGTCTGAATTTGACTCAATGTAATCCCCAATAAATTTTAATAAAGCTAGCCTATTTCTTAAATTCATTTTTAATTTTTCAAATCATTCAATTACCTTTAATGTAAGAATCTATATGCAAAAATAGAACCAATTTCAACCTTAAAAAATTGAATTATTATGGCTATAAAAATTACAGATGAATGTATCAACTGCGGTGCTTGTGAGCCCGAGTGTCCTAACAACGCTATTTATGAAGGTGGGGTAGAATGGGCTTTGTCAGACGGAACCAGTGTAAAAGGCAGTTTCTCCCTCATGGATGGTTCAGTTGTTGATGCAAATCAGAAAAATACTCCCGTTGCAAACGATACATACTACATTACTCCAAATAAATGTACAGAGTGCCAAGGTTTTCATGAAGAGCCTCAATGCGCCGCTGTTTGTCCAGTTGATTGCTGTGTTCCAGATGAAATGTATGTGGAAACCATAGACGAATTGATGGCAAAAAAAGAGAGACTACATCTGTAAAAAATGAGTTTACGTGTTAAAGGGTGAAGGAATCTCGTATACCTTCACCCTTTTTTATAATTTCATTCACGCATATTTTCTTTTCTTTGTCAAAATCTCACTGCATGATTAAGCCTGTTATCGCATTTGTTACTGGTGGATATTCTTCTGAATCTGTAATATCTTACAAAAGCGCCATTACAATTGAAAAAAATGTTGACAAGGATTTATTTGACGTTTACCGAATCGATATCACTCCTGAAAAATGGTTTCACCTTACTGCAGATGGGAATGAAATTGCAGTTGATAAAAATGATTTCTCCCTTCAGTTTCATTCAGGGAAAATCACTTTCGATGCAGTCTTAATCGGTATACACGGAACTCCTGGAGAAGATGGCAAACTCCAAGGCTATTTTGACTTATTGAATCTTCCCTATACGTCTTGTGATGCTTCTACTTCTGCAATTACTTTCAACAAAAGATATACTTGTGCTATTGCAGGGGCATCTGGGTTTAATGTTGCCAAATCTAAAGTTATTTTTAAAGGTGATTTTAATTGGGATACAGACTTTATGGAAGGGTTGTCGCTGCCCTTATTTGTAAAACCCAATAATGGAGGATCTAGCATCGGCATCAGCAAAGTCAATCAAATTAATGAAATAAAGCCAGCCATCGAAAAGGCTTTAAATGAAGATAACCAAGTTCTTATTGAAGAATTTATTCAAGGCAGAGAGTTTACCATTGGTGTTTTCAAATCAGCTGGAAAAATAATAACCCTCCCTTTTACAGAGATCATTACTGAAAATGAATTCTTTGATTTTGAAGCAAAATACCAAGGCAAGTCTACTGAAATTACACCCGCTGAATGTAGTTTGGAAACAGCTCAGCTGGTCCGAAATGCAGCAACAGGTATTTACGCTCTATTCAATTGCAATGGTGTAGTGAGAATGGATTTTATTTTCAATGAAAATGACAACAAACCATATCTGCTTGAAATCAATACCGTGCCAGGACAAAGCGCAGCAAGTATAGTTCCACAGCAGGTTGTTGCAATGGGCATGGACCTGAAATCATTTTACTCAATGTTGATTAAAAATGCCCTAAGTGCAAAAAATAAATAAATACGAATGATATTCTCTTTCATAACAAAAAGACCCTTGTGGCAAAATATTTTGGCAGGTATCGGTTTGTCTTTAGGGCTGGTTGCAATTTTCCTTTTTGCCTTAACCATGATAACGAACCATGGCGAATACCTTACAGTGCCTGATGTTAAAGGCAGTGACTACAAAAAAGTACAGGCAGATTTAGAACAAAAAGGGTTTGAAGTCTACATTCAAGATTCAATTTATGTAGACACAATTGCTCCAAACATCATCATAAAACAGTTTCCCGAACCAGAAGCCACCGTTAAAGTGAACAGGGCTATCTATCTTACAGTTAACTGCAGTGTACCACCTACCATTAAAATGCCTAACCTCATTGGCATGAGTTTTCGCAATGCCTTGCTTGAATTGAAATCGCTTGGACTGAAATTGGGAGATACTTCATTTGTTCCAGATATTGCAAAGAATGCGGTGAAGGACCAACTTAATGAGGGTGCTTCAATTAAACCTGGTTCACCCATCAGAATGGGAACACATGTAGATCTAGTGATAGGTGCAGGTTTAGGTGGGGATCAAATTCCTGTTCCAGACCTCATTGGATTGTCTTACCTCGAAGCTAAAATGGTGTTGGAGGTAAATGGACTGAGTGCGGGTGTTATTTTGTTGGATGAAAATGTTGCTGACACAGCTACAGGATATGTGTATTGGCAAAATCCGATGCCGTATGACGACCAACAAATGAATAACTCAATTAGGTCTGGACAATTAATGGATATTCGATTGAGCTTAGAAAAACCGATTCGTAAATTGGATTCTTTACCTCCCATTTTGCCGCCCCAAAAGCAATAATTTTTTATATTTGTATCATGAAATTAATCAACGTTCAAGAATTAAACGAAAGAATCAACGAGGGCGCTTCATTGAACTTACTAGATGTTCGTGAACCCTTTGAGCATGAAGAATTTAATATCGGTGGTATCTTGCTTCCCCTTGGCGATATAAGGGTGGGTGATATAGAAGCAATTGACCACCTAAAAAATCAAGAAATAATTTGCTATTGCAGAAGTGGTAACAGAAGTGGGCAGGCTGCCATGGTATTGGAAAGCTTGGGTTTCACTAACGTCGTAAACGTTACTGGTGGCATGCTTTCATGGAATGAAAACTTTCCCCGCTAGAACACTACTATCTAGAATGTTTTTATTTTGGAAATTTCATCTTAAGATCTTCGTAAGATTTTTCCATCATCAAACTCACCAATTCCTTGCTGAATTTTTCAATGGATGATGGATTAATCGTTTCCGTTTGCACAGACCAGATCATTGTTTCAGATGCTGTGTCAAATAAACTTCCCTCCATGAAATAGGTTTTATCTGTAACATAATTGCCCGCATCAAACATAAACGGCGACCAGTAAGAATAATATCCGCCAAACCGCATTCCGTATCCTGAAAAAGGTCCATATATTCCTGACATACCCGGCACATAACGGGTTTCACTTTGTTTGTCTATCAGTGCAATTGTGAAGATGAGGTCGCAATTCAATTCCTTAATTTTTGACATCATCATTTCCTTTTCTGTCGGCTTACTTTTACTGAATGTTGGCGGAAAATAATCCCAACTTCTTTCAACTGAAAATCCTTTGGTTAATGCAGTTCGACTCATTTCCTCTTCCAAGTGTGTTCTTACATGTGGATTGGTTACAAGTGCCGCAACAAATACTTTTTTGTAATGGTTCTCCGTGTTGAAATTGTTGTTTGTCCATGAATAGGTTATTTTATTAGCCGGACCACAACTTGAAAATATCAAAAAGAAAAAAAGTAAAGGCTCTAAAAATCTCCTTGTATGTTGCATAAAATTATTTTATGTGTGCAACATACAAGGAGGTTTGGTCATTTGGAATTTATTTCCATCATAAAATGATGTTATATATGCTTTCGCAAATTCAATCTTGTAAACTTAAAAATTAAGGTTTATCCCAAACATGATATTTGTACCTGCCATCGGATAATAATAATTGTTTTTACTTATCTCGTTGTTAAAAATATACGTGTATGTATAACCATTTGGTGCATATAGTTTATTCCAGACATTGTTGATTTGTAAAATCATTTCGATGGATTTTAATTCTTTCGGTTTAAACTGATAATTGAATTGCCAATCCTGCAAAAAGTATGGATCTAGACTTCTGTCTTTTCTAGAAGTATTATCGAGAAACTGCCTTCCAACATATTTTGATATGAGTTTTACATCCAAATTTTTGATGATTTTTGCACTCAGTGTGGATCCTCCGATAATTGATGGAGAATAGGCAATATCTGATTTTTTATAATAGTTTGATTTCTGCGTATAGCTATCATAGTCATCGTAGAACTCAGTGTAATTCAAAATCTTATTGCTGCTTAACGCTAGGTTATTGGATATTTTCAACCATTTAGTGAGTTCAAAATCAGCCTCGATTTCGATGCCAGTGCGGTAACTATTCGGAATATTTGTTCTTGTATAAGCCCCTACATCATTTATTTTTCCAGTAAGTACCAATTGGTTTTTATACCGCATGTAGTATGCTGTAATTGATATTTTCTTCTTGGTACTGATTTTTTCAACACCTGTTTCTATGTCGTGCAAGGTTTCATTTTTGGGTATTTGAGTAGCTCCAGATTCAAAATCATCACGGTTTGGTTCCTTATTGGCCAGTGCATAAGATGCATAATAATCATATCCATTGATCTTTTTCCTTAGCCCCATTTTTGGATTGATAAAAATCCAATTTTTGTCTATGATTAAAGAAGGGTTATTGCGAAATCCATCAATTTTATAAGTTACTTTTCTCACTTGGAGGTCTCCAAATAAAAATATATTTCCTGTAGATTGCCTGAGCCATTTGGCAAACGCAAATTGTTCCGTTTTTTTGGCTTCAAGATCATACCATATATGGTTTTTGGGAACAAATACGTTTGCCCAAATGACTTTGCCTACATGATTGCCTTGATAATTAATCAAACCTCCACCCGCAATTATTTCATTCTTTTCGTCTTTATATTGGAAACTGAAATTATTTCCAACCAATGAATTATCCAGACACAATTGTCTAATTAAGTCTGTTGTTTTTATCTCTGAACCATTAACAACCGGACCTTTCAAGTTATAGGTTTTGTATTCCTGTTCAGCCTTGTATTGCTCATAATATCCATCTCCCTTGGTTAGATAAGACGCGTTGTTGAAGCTCCAATTTTTATTGATTTTTTTGTTGTAAAAAAGCTGATAATGTGTTTGAAGATAATTGTCAGTCTCGTTTTCATAAGGAGTATCCAACTTTTCAGTTCCGGCACTGTTGTATCTCCTGCTTGTTGAAAGTTCACTTTCACTTACACCATACCATGCTTGGTACGTTTTTTCTTTACCTGAAAATACATTGAGCCTGAGAGAAGAATTTTCCTTGACACTGGCCGCACTTAAGTAAAACGATTTTAAGTTGCTGTTTGCCCTGTCTACATAACCATCGCTGGTGATGGAAGAAAGCCTCATATCAACACTATACCTGTTGTTAATTAACCCAGTTCCTGCTTTGATGGTGTTTTTAAATGAATTGAAAGACCCAATGCTGTTGCTGATTGATGCGTAGGGGAGCGGTTGAAGTTCGTTTGTTAGTAAGTTTATTGTTGCTCCAAATGCCCCTGTTCCATTGCTGCTGGTCCCTACTCCGCGTTGTACTTGTATGCTGTTTGTGGATGAAAGCAAATCTGGGAGATTTACAAAAAATACACCTTGAGATTCTGCATCATTGTAAGGGATTCCATTTAGCGTAACATTTATCCTTGTTGCATCAGTACCCCTGATTCTTATCCCCGTATATCCTATGCCATTTCCTGCGTCTGAATTGGTTACAACTCCAGGTACTTGATTCAGCAATATAGGAATATCCTGACCTAGGTTCTTACTCTCCAAGTCTCTTTTTGAAATCAACGTTTGTGTGAAAGGATAATCATGGCCAGCCCTTACTGCTTTTATCTCAATCGGTCTCATCAGCGTTTTTACTTGAGATAACTTTACAATTAAACTGGGTGATTTTTTTATTTCAACCTGTTTCGTGAAATAGCCTATGGAACTAACATTCCAAGTCGATTCACCGTCATTTCTTAATGGAATAAAAGCAAAACCCTCGTTGTTCGTAACAAATGATTTTTGGGGATTTAATGCAACAAGAGCTCCTGCAATGGGTTCACTTGAAATGCTGTCAATCACTTTTACAGGGATGGTTTTTTGTGCATGTATCAATGCACTTGAAAAAATAACTGTAGCTAGAAAAAATAATTTCTTCATAACTGTTTTTGTTTTGTGTTTGATGGTTATTGCCATCAAACGGGTTTACAAAAACAGGAAAGGTGAGAATATGTGCTCTGGCCTTCCCTGCGCAGGAATTACCCTGATCAGGTTCAACGGGTTTAATCTCAGCATTGGCAATTGTTGCCTCAGCACCCCGGGAACTAAAAACAAAATTAGATTTTTTTGTACCAAATAAAATAGAATCATTCATTTTATTTTTTTGTGTAACTAAATGATTGCAGTTTCGTATAACATTAAACGTTGAATTTATGAGGTTGATTTTATTGTCTTTTTTCTTGTTTTGTTCAAGCCTGATTGTTGCACAAAAAAATATAGAGCGTAGAAAAATTGAGGCAATTGCTTCTGTTGAAATCAAGGGCAGCATTGATTTTTCTTTTGTTTCTTCCAATGAATTTTTGGTTGAAATAAAAGGCGATTATCCCGAAGATATCCTAACTGAAATTCAAGGGGATGAATTGGTCATCTTCCACAAAAAAGGGAAAAGCTGGTTGAGTAATGAAATAAATACCATAGGCCGTGGATATTCTGTCGTGCTTCATGCACCTACTTTACATCAAATTGTTTCAACCGGATCTGGAAATATTTCAATTGATGGTGTTTTGAAATCGGATCAATTGAAAATTAAGCTGGATGGTTCTGGAAACCTAACAGGAAAAATAAATGTTGGTGATTTCGAAATGGAAAATACGGGCTCGTCTAACATGCGGTTAAGCGGTAGTGTTGAAAAAGCCAATATCAGATCCAGCGGCTCTGGAAATCTTCAATCTTTTGATCTCATGGTGGATGATTGTTCCATATCCAAAAGTGGTTCTGGAAATGCACAAATCACCGTAAACCGTTCTTTGACTGCATCTATAAGTGGATCAGGCAACTTAACATACAAGGGCTCTCCTAAAATTTTGGCTTCATCCTCAGCTGGCCTCGGAAAAATAAAAAAATATTAATAAAAGTTATCGTATGAAAAAATCAATCATTGCCTTCTTATTGTTTTTTTACGGATGTGCAGGTGCTCAAGATAATTCCATCATTGAAGATAAAAACGTTGTTATTAGACAAGTTGGAAATTTCAATGAAATTCAAGTGAGGGGACCATTTACAATACATTTTTCTGATGGGAAAAACTGCGACCTAGCCGTAAGTGCATCAGATAAGTCAACCCGCGACATGATAGTGACGAATGTTGTAAATGGGCAACTTCAAATTTCATTGGGTGAAAAAAGTTGGAGAGGGTGGCAGTCTAACTTGAAGTTGAAAGTATATATTTCTGCTCCAAACATAAAAAAAATTACAGCGTCAGGTGCGAGCGATTTTATTGTTCACGATGTGTTGAAATCATCAAATCTTGAACTGGTGTTTAGTGGAGCAAGCGATTTTAAAGGAAAAATAGAAGCACAATCATTGTCTGTAAACTTTTCTGGAGCCTCCGACCTGGCAATATCGGGATCTGTTGGTGATGCAAAAATAAAGGTCTCTGGCGCCAGCGATTTCAAGGGTTTTTCCCTCAATGCAGACTACGTTGAAGCGATCTCAAGTGGAGCTTCTAGCATTCAGATAACCGCTCTAAAAAGCATCAAGGCTGTTGCATCAGGCGCTAGCGATATAGAATATAAAGGAAATCCAGGTTCAATATCCAAAAGCAGTTCTGGTGCGAGCAGCATCGTTAAAAAAGATTAATGTTGTTTGGCGTTTATTTTTACCAGCACTAAATTGATTAATTCCTGCTGCTGACTTCTTATGACTATTTCAGTTGATTTGAATATCTTTGAAGAGATATAAAATTTAATCATCAACAACAGAAATAGATGTCTTCAAATAATCCCCTTCGCGTGCTCATTTTAGGTTGTGGTAACATGGGTGCATCACATGCCATGGCATTTAAAACGATGGACGGTGTTGAAATTTGCGGTATTGTGTCTACCGGTAAAAGCAAAGAATTACTCAACGAAAAATTAGGTGGCGGGTACCCGCTTTTTAGCGATTTTGCCCTTGCTCTTGAAAATACTACTCCTGATGCAGTTTGTATTTCAACATACCCCGACACCCATGAAGCTTTCGCCGTGATGGCGTTTGAAAAAGGATGTCATGTGTTTATGGAAAAACCAATTGCTGATTCTGTTGAAGGTGCTCAGCACGTTGCCGCTGCAGCAAAAAAAGCGGGTAAGAAACTTGTTATTGGTTACATTCTTCGTCACCACCCGTCATGGATTAAATTCATTGACATTGCACAAGAATTGGGTAAACCCCTCGTGATGCGCATGAACCTCAATCAACAAAGCCATGGTTACATGTGGGATGTACATCGCAACCTGATGAAAAGTTTAAGTCCAATTGTGGATTGTGGTGTCCATTATATCGATGTCATGTGTCAAATGGTTAGGTCAAAACCCATCCAAGTGAGTGCAATTGGTGCACGACTAACCAATGATATTCCAGTAGGAAATTACAATTATGGTCAACTCCAAATCCGTTTTGAAGATGGTTCTGTGGGTTGGTACGAAGCCGGTTGGGGTCCCATGATCAGTGAAACAGCTTTCTTCGTTAAAGATGTTATTGGTCCAAAAGGTTCTGTTTCTATCGTCGCAAAAGAAGCCGGAGCAACAGGTAAATCTGATTCCGTCTCTGCCCATACCAAAACAGAATCGCTCCGTGTTCATCATGCTGACATTGATCAAAACAATGAATTTACCAAGACTGAT
>JBILHX010000113.1:0-10138 GCA_044350285.1 Chitinophagaceae bacterium
GATTTTATCGAATGCTTTTACTTTGTAATTGGCTTTTGTCGGTTTGTCATTCACCAATACCATTGAGGTATCTATAGCCAATTGGATTTTAGTGCGGGATGTATTTACAACTTTAGATAAAATGAATTTATCAATGCGCAAAGGTTCCTGTCCTTTATCTACCGTGAGCGTAAGGCGTTCGAATAGTTCTTCTGAACCATCTGTTGAGATTTCTTCTTCTACATTTTCATGCTGATCTGCAAGCGACATAATACGTATTTTTGCAAAGATATCGTGTTTAATCAGTCAATACTAAAAGAGATGAAGCAGCAGGTTATATTTAGGGATCTTTCCGTGATGGAATATGGGGATGCGTGGCGATTTCAGGAGGCTTTGTTGAATGAGACTACAGGCATAAAAATAGACGCTGCAAAGAAAGGGGAGGTGGCTGATACCCGACATCACTTGCTTTTTTGTGAGCATCCGCCAGTATATACATTGGGAAAAAGCGGGAAAGAGGAACATGTGCTAATCAGCAAAGAAGAGCTTGCAAAGCGAAATATTGGTTATTATCCCACAAACAGGGGAGGTGATATTACTTTTCATGGACCAGGACAAATAGTGGGATATCCCATTATTGATCTTGAGAAATTTTATACGGATATTGGGAAATACCTTAGGGCATTGGAAGAAGTGATTATTTTGACCTTGGCTCAGTATGGTGTAAAAGGAGACAGGAGTCCGGGTGAAACGGGTGTTTGGATAGATCCTGACAGCAAGATGAAAGCCAGGAAAATTTGTGCAATGGGGGTTAGGTGCAGCAGGTGGGTAACGATGCATGGATTTGCCTTGAATGTAAATACAGACTTGGCTTATTTTACGTCCATTGTTCCTTGTGGTATTGTAGATAAGCAGGTTACTTCATTGCAAAAGGAGTTGGGCAGGGAAATTGACATTGAAGAAGTGGAACAAGAAATCAGGAATAATTTTGAGAAGGTTTTTGAATGTGAAATCATTTATTCTGCGGCGGGATAAAAAATTTACTTTTTTCCATGGATTTTTGACCTTCAAACAATTCGTATTTAAACCATCCACTGTTGATAAAGTTGGATTTGTCAATCAGTAGTTTTGATTCTTTGATATTTTTCATTTTGAATACCAGTTCACCGTCTTCCTGATAAACGAAAAGGGAGAAATTCTTTTTTTCAGGATCTGGCAACACAATGATTAAGTTTCCTTCGTTGTTGGTGAAAATCAGTCCAGACGGTTGAAAAATATTTTCATTGATGACGCTGTCTTTTTTAATGGTCTTATCCATTTTTCCGGGATCAATGATTTTTGACTCAGTTTTTGTGATTTGTACTTTTTGTGCAGTTTTTGAATTCAGTATAAATTCATCGGAAGAAATTGATTTTAGTATTTCCGTTTCGGAGGGAGTGATGATTTTTATTTTTTCTTTGGTACTCTTTTTTGTGTCAGTAAAAAAATATCGACCACCAGGTATTGTACAAAATAGCCTGTAGTAATATGTTGATGAATCAGCGGGTTTGTCTACGTAACCATTTGTATAGGCAGTTGGATCCGGCATTGAAATGATTGACCGAAAACCTTTTAATGAATCAACTGATCGTTGGATGATAATTTGTTTTAGTTCAGGATTGGGATTGGTCCATCCTATGATTATTTTGCCACTGCGTTCTATAACACTGAATGCTGGGAGTGTATCTTGACCGTTGATTTTTTCAAGTGGTACTAAAAAAAAGAAAGCAACTATAGTGGAATAACATAAAAATCTCTTCATCTATTACAAAGATAAAGAGGGATTTCCTTAAAATTTCAGTTCATTGTTTTTGAGGGATCTGTTTCCTTGGAGCCCACCGCTGTGTATCAATAAAATGCTTGATTTTTTTGGAAAGTAATTCAGATTTAACAAATCATAAAAAGCGGTAATCATTTTTCCGGTGTATATAAAATCTGTTGGAATTTGGTGAATTTCATAAAAGTGGTTCATTGTGTCTAATACTTGCTTGCTCTTTTTTGCATAGCCACCAAAGTGATAGTTGAATAAAATTTGGAAATTCTTTTTTTCAGGACAGTATTCTCGTAATTCATTGATCTCATCCGAAATTGAAAAATTGTTTTTAAGTGCTGAAAAAAGAAGCATTTTTTGTGATGAATGACATGCGTTTATGAGTCCTGCTGCCATTGTACCTGTTCCACATGAAGCAAGGATATAGTCGAATTGCTGTGTTTCGTGGGTAGACAAGATTTCACGAGCACCTTTAGCACCCAACTGCCCGTATCCTCCTTGGGGAATAATTGTATGTGAGGGAAATTGTTTTTCTATGTCTTCAAGTTGAAGTGCATCGAAATCATTTCTGGAAAGAAATTTGATTTCCATGCCATATTCAAAGCAGTCATTCAAGCAATTTGAAAGTGCTGCAGGTTTTTCGCCACGAATGAAGCCTACTGAATTCAAGCCTGCTTCCTTGCAAGTGAAAGCCGCCGCCACCAAGTGGTTTGAGTGATATCCGCCAAAGGAAACAATTCCTGTATTTTTTTTCTCAACAGCATCTTCAAGATAATATTTTAGTTTAAAGAATTTGTTGCCAGATACAATGGGATGCAGAAGGTCTAACCTTAGCATTTCAACATCAAGCTGTTGTTCAATAAAGGAGGACTCTTCCAGTTTTTGTATTGTACTTTGCCGTATCATGTAAAAAACAAAGTTCGTGTTTTGTTGTCTTCATTTATTCAGTTTAGTTTTGCTTTCAAATAATTAACTGATGAAACCATCCTTATTGATATTAGCAGCAGGCATGGCCTCTCGTTATGGAGGCATGAAACAAATTGAATCGTTTGGTCCTGAGGGAGAAACGATCATGGATTATTCAATATATGACGCCATTAGGGCTGGATTTGGCAAGGTTGTATTTGTAATAAGGGAGGATTTTGCTGAACAATTCAAGGCTATTTTTGAGCCAAAGCTTAATGGAAAAATTGAAACTGAGTATGTTTATCAGCATTTGGACGCTCATTTGGAAAATTTTGTCAGGCCTGTGGAACGTACAAAGCCATGGGGAACAGCCCATGCTGTATTGTGTGCACAGTCGGTAATTAATGAACCATTTGCGGTAATCAATGCCGATGATTTTTATGGGTATGATGCTTTTGTAAAGGCTTATGAGTTTTTGACAACTGCTTGCAGCGACAATCATTATGCCATTGTAGCTTATGAATTGAGTCAGACACTATCCAGTCATGGAACTGTAAACAGAGGGGTTTGTGCAGTAAATGAGTCTGGCGATCTATTGGAAGTTAGGGAACGTCTGAATATTGCCAAGGCCGATGGATTTGTCAAGTGTGATGATGGGCAACTTCCTGAAATATTGGCACTGGACACCATGGTGTCTATGAACTTTTGGTGCTTTAATCCTTCTGTGTTCGGATTTTCACAACAGCTTTTCAATGAGTTTTTAACTGCATTCGGAAATGAAGGAAAGTCAGAATTTTTTATTCCAATTGTTGCTGATCAGTTTATTAAAGACGAGGCAAGCAGGATTGAGGTTATCCCTACAACTGCCATTTGGTTTGGGGTAACGTATAAGCAAGATGCACCTGCTGTGAAGCAGAGCATTGATAGTTTGCTCGAGACAGGTGTATATCCTTCTGGCCTATGGAAGTGATATTAAAAAATAAAGCCGGACAATTATCCGGCTTTATTTTTAATATCAAAAAAGTTGATTGATTATCCCAACACAACTTTGACCATGTAAACATGATCCTGGACTTTTTTTACTTGTTGTCTGCGGTCTATATTTTTAATGGAGGAATTGTTTTGGATTTTAATTGCATGAGATGTATCTATCTCTTTAAGTGATTGAAGAAGTCTATAAATGTTTTTTGACTTCGTTGCAAAAACCACACCATTCGCAGAAGCTTGTCTCGCGCTCAAAATTCCAATTACTTCACCATTTTTATTCAGGACTGGACCTCCACTGTTGCCTGGATTTGCAGAAATGGTAAGTTGACAGGAAAGGGTGTCGCCGTCTAGGCCTGTTTTAGAACTAAGATAACCTTCGTTGTAAACAATTTCATCTTTTGGGTATCCAAGTGTATAAACCGATTCAGATAAATCGGAAGGGAATTTTGCAAACCCATAAGGCAAATGTTTAGAGGGATTGAAATCTGCGTCTGTTATTTTCAAGATAGCGATGTCTAAAGTTTGGTCTGATTCAATAATTTCAGCAAGAAATTCTTCTCCATCGTTATTCTGTACATAGATTTTTTTGGCTCCTTTTAATACGTGTGCGCTGGTAGCCAGGTATCCTTTTGCGTCTATCATAAAGCTAGTGCCACCAAATTTAACAGATGTTCCTGGTTCAATTTTTGTTTTAAACTTGTTAAATTCAGTTCGTTGATTTGAGGATTGTTTTTCCAGGCTGCTAACTTTTCTTCTCAACTCTTCAATATCATTGAAAGGAGCTTTTGGTGAGAATAGCGTAATCATGCCACTGATAAACAGAGCCGTAATGCCAGCGATTGATGCAGCAACAGCTGCCACACGACGGTATCTGCTCCAAAGGTTGATGATTCTTGCGGTGGTTTTAATTTTCAACTCTTTGATAAGACCATCTTCTTGGAATGTCTGATGGGTATCATATAATGTTGATTTGAATTTTCTAATCTCACCGTAACGCTCAATTTGTTCAAGGAATGATTGGTATTCAACAACCATTTGATCAAATTCTGCAGATGTTTCCCTTAACTCATCGAAAGCCTTTTTCTCAGTGTCGCTAAGTTCACCCCTCAGGTACTTTTCTACATTTTCAGCCAATTGCAATTGGTCCATTTATTGATTTTTATATTGTGCAAAGAATAGTTTTTTCAGTCTGACCAGACATTTATACTTCTGGTTTTTGGCGTTGTCTGCATTGGTGTATCCAAAGAAACCTGCAATTTCCTGCATGTTTTTATGATGCACATAAAAGGCTTCAATTAAACTCTTACACGGCTCTCCGATTTTCCCCATGGCAGTTCTCATGATCAGGTATTGCTGAGTGAGCTTTTCATGGTCTTCCAGGTCTTCTTCTACAGCAACTACATTGTCGAAGTTTTCAATTTGTGTCTCCATTCTTCTTGCATGTTGCAATTTTTTGAGCCACAAACGCCTGCTTACGGAGTAGAGGTAGGTTTTAATTTGGCAGGTAAGTTCAAAGTTGTGCTGTTTTGACTTTTCATATAAAACCATCATGGCTTCTTGAAAAATATCTCTCGCATCATCTTCTGTGCCGTTGTTATAGACAATAAAGTGTTGGATCAGCCCATAATTCTCCTTGTAGACCAATTCAATGGCTTCTTTGTCATTGTTTCCAATGGCCTTGAACGCTATTTTTTCCTGTTCAGTTATACCCACGTGCGTTTATTTAATACATGCAAGGTCTTATAAGTAACCCACAAAATCCATAAAAAAAAACTTTTTCAATGCGGGTTACTTTCTTTTACTTTGCGTATTAATTAACAATTATTCAATTTAAACATTCAAAAAAAATTCAAGGATGAAAAAATTATTCGTAATCATGGCTATGGCTGCTCTTGCATCTTGTGGAGGTTCTGACTCTGCTGCTACAACTGATTCAACAACTGTTGCTGTTGATTCTACCGCTACTGTTGATTCTACAGTTGCTGTAGACACTACTGCTGCTGCAGATACTACTGCTGCTGCAGATACTTCAGCTAAGTAAGATTTTTTTCATATGGCAAGCAATCGTTGAAGTCGTTCCGTTTCTACGGAATGGCTTTTTTTTTGCTATAACCTGCTGGTAGTCAGGCTGTTGTCATATCAAACTCCAATCTCGGAGATAAAGGCTACCTTTGTAAAAATATATATATGAGTTTTGAAGAGTTAGGCATTGAAGAGGTACTGTTAAAAGGGATTCATTCCCTTGGGTTTACAGAACCAACTCCTATTCAAGAGCAGGCTATTCCGGTACTGTTGAGTGGTACCCAAGATTTTGTTGGATTGGCCCAAACAGGAACAGGAAAAACAGCGGCTTTCGGATTGCCTTTGTTACAGTTAATTGATACCAATGCCCGTGTTCCACAGGCATTGATGGTTTGTCCAACCCGTGAACTCTGCATGCAGATCACAAAGGATTTAATGAGTTTTGCCCAGTTTAAGAAGGGTGTTAAGACTGTTGCTGTTTATGGAGGTGCGTCCATCTCCCAGCAAATCAGGGATTTGAGGCAAGGTGCACAGGTTGTTGTTGCAACACCAGGTCGTTTGATTGACCTAATCGAAAGAAAAGCCATTGACCTTAATAATATAGATTTCATCGTTCTTGATGAGGCTGACGAAATGCTTAACATGGGTTTTAGGGATGATATTGAGTTCATCCTAAAAAATTCACCAAACAGAAAGAGCATTTGGTTGTTTAGCGCAACCATGCCTCCTGAAGTTAGGCAAGTAAGCAAGCGTTACATGGACAAACCGCATGAGATTACCATCGGTAGGATGAATTCCTCGAATGTCAACATCGATCACCAGCATTATGTTACTTCTGGTGTCAATCGTTATCAAACATTGAAGCGAATCATTGACTTCAACCCTGGTATCTATGGTATTATTTTTACCAGAACCAAGGCAGATGCTCAATCCATTACAGAATCCTTGATTAGGGAAGGGTATGATATTGAGGCATTGCATGGCGACCTTACGCAGGTTCAGCGTGACAAGGTAATGGGACGTTTCAGAGAGAAAAGTATCCAATTGCTTATTGCAACTGACGTTGCGGCAAGGGGTATTGATGTGAAAGACATCACCCATGTAATCAATTATGAACTTCCTGATGATATCGAAGTTTACACACACAGAAGTGGTCGTACCGGCAGGGCTGGTAAGAATGGCGTTTGTGTTTCTATTTTGACTTCAAGGGAATTGTACAGGCTACGTCAAATTGAGAAGCTCATCAACAACACGTTCCACAAGATGGACATTCCTTCGGGAAAGGATGTTTGTAGAAAGCAGTTTTTCCATTTCATTGAAAAACTTCTTAAGGCTGATATCTCTCACGGAGAGTATGAAACCTACATTCCTTTGTTGAAAGAGAAGTTCGAAGATGTGAGCAAAGAGGAAATCCTTCAGCGTGTTGCAGCATTGGAATTCGATCGTTTCCTTCAATATTATGAAAATGCGGCAGATCTAAACATGCGCGATGACAGGCGTCCTGATCGTCAGGCACCTCAGCGTGACCGTGGTGAATCGAGCAGGGGACAAGGTCAGGGTAGAACCATCAGCAGAAGTTCCTCAAGAGATGAAGGAAGAGGAAGCAGCAGTTCAGGTGAAGGTTTCAAAAAACTTTTTGTTAACTTAGGAACCAAAGATGGCTTCTATAAGGCGAGTTTCTTGCAGTTTATCCTTGATATGAGTGACCTGAGTAAAGAAGTGTTGGGTAAAATTGACATGAAAGACATGAACACTTGGGTTGAAATTGAAGGAGGTGCTGCCAACCAAATGATTAAGTCGCTTGATGGCAAAAAATTCAAGGGAAGAAGAATTCGCATGAATGATGCAGAAACAGGTGGATCAAGAAATAATTATTAATATTATTGTTTAACTTAAGTCACTTTCTTATATTTGTTTTATGAGCACAGCAAAGTCAACCCGTTTTTATTTTTATTATTACTTTACCGGTAGTACGGGGTCCCTTTGTTGAACAAAAAAAAGCAATAACATATCAACATAAGAATCCCGGTAACACTACCGGGATTTTTTTTTAAACTTCAGTCCAAGATGTCAGAGAAGAAATTAAAGAAGAAAGACAGTTTGCCAAACTCATTAAAAGATGAACTGAGCAAGCCAATTGCCATCCAGGGTTATGAGGGAAGCTTTCACCAGGTTGCCGCCCGTAAATTTTTTGGCAAGAAAGTGGAAATACTGCCATGTGCAACATTTATTGATCTCATCAAGGAAGCTTCAGACAAAAACAGCACTGGAGGCGGCATCATGGCAATTGAGAATTCAATTGCCGGAAGTATTCTTCCCAATTACAATCTCTTGCAAAAGTCTTCTTTGTTTGTGGTTGGAGAAGTCTATCTTCAAATTGACCAAAATTTGATGGTTAATCCCGGAGTTTCTTTGGAAGATATTACAGAAGTGCATTCACATCCTATGGCTTTGCAGCAATGCCTGGGATTTTTGAACAAGTATCCTTGGAAATTAATTGAGACTGATGATACTGCATTGAGTGCAAAGAATGTACATCTGGAGAAAAGCAAACATGTTGCAGCCATTGCCAGCAGCCTAGCAGCTGAAATGTTTGAACTCGAAATGGTTGCTCCTAAAATCAATGACGTCAAAAACAATTACACACGTTTTTTGGTATTGAGTCAGCATCAACAAAAAATTGAAGGTGCAAACAAGGCTTCCATTAATTTTCATACAGATCATGAAAAAGGAAGTTTGGCTAAGATACTTGCACTGATTGCTAAAAAAGATATCAATTTAAGCAAACTACAATCATTCCCACTGGCTGGGAGTCAGTTTAAATACGGCTTTCATGCAGATCTTGAGTTTGATTCTGTTTCACAGTTCAATGCAGTCATCAAAAAGATAGAAGAAAAGGTGAAGTACCTGAGGGTTTTGGGTGTTTATAAAAAAGGCAAATTTAATTCATAAGAAATGATTGAGGTATCATCACGTTTAAATGGCATTGGAGAGTATTATTTTTCAATGAAGTTGAGGGAAATTGACGAGTTGAACAAGGCTGGACATGCTGTAATCAACTTGGGTATTGGGAGTCCTGATCTTCCCCCACATCCCTCTGTCATAGCGGCTTTGCATGATGAATCGTCTAAGAGCAATACCCATGCGTATCAATCTTACAAAGGTTCACCTATATTCCGAAATGCCATTGCAGCTTGGTATAAAAAATGGTATAAGACAGATGTAAATCCTAATACTGAAATTCTTCCCCTCATTGGAAGCAAGGAAGGCATCATGCACATTTGCATGACCTATCTCGAATCTGGCGATGCCGCATTGGTGCCCAATCCGGGTTATCCTACTTATACAAGTGCCGTGAAATTGTCTGGCGCAGCGGTGTTGAGTTATCGGTTGGAAGCAGAAAACAATTGGCACCCTGATTTGTCTGTCTGGAAAAAAATGATTGATGTATACAACGCAACATCAGCAGGACGGGTGAAGTTGATTTTCTTGAATTACCCGCACATGCCTACAGGGCAGTTGCCGGATAGAAAAATCTTGCAAGAAGTTATCGATTTTGCAAAGCAAGAAAATATATTGATTGTGCATGACAATCCGTACAGCTTTATTTTAAATGAAAATCCATCAAGTTTATTTGAATTTGACGTGAAAAAAGAAGTGGTGATTGAACTCAACTCGTTGAGTAAGTCGCACAACATGGCTGGCTGGCGCGTGGGAATGCTTGTAGCATCCGAAGCGCACATCAATTCAATTTTGAGGTTTAAGAGTAATATGGACAGTGGCATGTTTCTGCCTGTTCAACTGGCTGCCGCAAAGGCATTGGAACTAGCCGAGGATTGGTTCAAGGGGGTGAATGCAATTTATTTAGAGAGAAAAAAATTGGCTTGCAAGTTGCTGGATTTGTTGCATTGCACTTATGCTGAAGACCAGGTTGGTATGTTTGTTTGGGCTGCCATTCCTGCTGGATATGACAATGGCTACCAACTAAGTGATGAAGTATTGAAGGAAGCCCGTGTGTTTATTACGCCTGGTGGGATTTTTGGAGATGCTGGTGATGGGTTTGTGAGGGTCAGTTTGTGCAGCAAAAAGGAAGTGTTGGAAGAGGCCATTGCACGCATAGAAAAGGTATTTAAACAGGGAGCTTCAGTTTAGAAAATCAGGGTTTGAATATCAACATAAGCATGTCAAAAAATGAATAAGGAGAAAAAAAATATTGCGGTTGTGGGGGTGGGGCTCATTGGAGGTTCATTTGCATTGCAGTGCCGCAGTAAAGGCCTTGCTGAAAAAATAATCGGTATTGATTTCAATCCGATGCATGCAGAACAGGCTCTGTCATTGAATCTTGTAGATGAAATGATGGATTTGGAATCGGCCGTTTCGCAAGTTGATCTAATTGTTTTGGCTATTCCTGTAGACAATATCATCAACATACTT
>JBILHX010000114.1:0-10125 GCA_044350285.1 Chitinophagaceae bacterium
AGAAAAAGTGGTATTCCCGTTTTTCAACATCACAAGGGCATCACTTAATGCACTAGATGATGTTCCGTTTCCAATCACTAACAAACGGTCGGCGGAATTAAATGAGATAGTCGAAGTTGGGGTATAACCAGTGTTGTACATGCCAATTGCTGTTTCAGCAAAAGATTTGGCGGTGGTAGATAATCCTATTGCTGTGGATATTTCTCCACTAGCAGTGGTTGAAGACCCCATTGCTGAGCTAGAAGAACCACTAGCGGTGGTGAAAGACCCAATTGCAGTGCTAAACATGCCACTGGCAGTGGTTGAATTTCCCATTGCCGTGCTAGTACCACCACTGGCAATGGTCAAACTTCCCATTGCAGTGCTAAAAGTGCTACTGGCAGTGGTTGAATTTCCCATTGCGGTGCTAGAACCACCACTGGCAGTGGTTGAAGAACCCATTGCAGTAGAAGACATACCGCTGGCAGTGGTTGAAGACCCCATTGCTGTGCTAGAAGAACCACTGGCTCTGGTTAAAGACCCGTTTGCAGTAGAAAACATACCGCTGGCAATGGTTGCATATCCCATCGCTGTAGAAACGTCTCCAATTTGGACATCATCCCATTGTGTTCCATCAACATACCCTGCTCTAAACGCAGCCTTCTTTGGGTACCACATCATACGTGTGCCCGCATTCAAGGAGGATGCCGTACCTGAACCAAATGTACCTGTAGACAACAAACCGTCGTTGCTGGTAAATGTTTTCTTTCCACCCACAGACTGATCGGTGGTTAAATCAACGCCGGCAGAACTTGAGGAACCAGCCAAAGCAGTCCATACTGTTCCATCATAATAGTAAAAACCAGGCGTATTGTCTGTTTGGTAGATTAACAAACCCTTGCTCGCAGATGTAACCGTGTTTATGGCATCTCTTTCTGTTTTTGTCATCCTCGGTGCCAAAAAACCCTTGGTTGTTGAACTTACATCCAACTGTGCCGCTGCATTCGGCGTTGCTGTTCCAATCCCCATCTGGGCTTTTACATTTGTTGCCATGAGCAGAACCACTATAAGGACAGGAGTGAAAATCGATTTTTTCATGCTTTTAGTTTCTATTTATTTTTTGTGGATTGTAATTGATTGATATTTTTCAAACTGTCCTTTTCTTGATGTGAATGGATCCCAGGTTTACACCTATGACCAAGGCAGAAATCAATGCCATCTTAAAGATTTTAGATAGACTTTCTATCATCATCGGTTTTTAATTTTTTGCTGTTTTTTTGAAATAACCATTATTTTTAATGCTGATTTCAATTAGGCTGAAAAAGGATTTATTCCGTATAAAAGTCTGACAATAATCACATAAAAATCATTTTATAGCAGTGCTATAAAAGTGCTACAAACCCTTAAATAATTGATTTTCTGTATTTTATATTCGACATCGGAAGAGATTGTGGTAAATTTATAGCACTACGCTCTTTAGTAAATAACACATAATGAACCTAAAAATTGGACTTCACTTTGTTATCATCATGTTCACAATTCTTCAGGGAGTTGTTTTTGCTCAATCTTCGGTCAAAGAAATTAACAACAACATCAACAAAATAGAGTCCTACCTCTATCAAAACCCCAACAAGGGAAAAACAGATTTGATGTTGCTTCTCAAAAATAATCCGTCGGCTCCAGATAGTACCAAGGGATATATTTACATTAAACTGACCACGGCGTTTGGGATGATCAACCAGCTCGATTCGGGACTATGGGCTGCAAATCTTTCGATTAAATTTTTTAACGATAGATTGGAAAAAGGACATGCATTAAAAATGAAGGCCGTCCTTTATCGAATCAAAGGTGAATACCAACCTGCAGAAGCTACACTCAAAGAAGCCCTATTGCTGAACGACAGCATCTGGAAAAACCAAGTGCTCAAAGCCGTGCTCCTGCAAGAATATGCGAGCCTGAACAATGACCAAAACAAATTTTACAGTGCTACACAGCTTTATCTGAAAGCGCTTGAAACAGTAAATGCTCCAGATTACAAAGATCCAAATTTTATATTCAACCGATTGAAAATCCAGGTTAACTTGGCAGAGGCCTATTCAAAATCAGGCAATCATGATTTTGCCATACGCTTGTTTAATGAAGTATTGCCTAAACTGGATTCCCTCAAGGATTATGATGGTTATATCCGATCGGGGTACCAATTGGCAGAATCTTATATTCAAACCAACCAATATGCTGCGGCAGACCAACTGGCTAATAAGCTCCTGCCAATGACTGAAGCGCTAAAAAATGAGGAGCTGAGATCATACATAATTCTGATACAGGGTATGTCTCGCTCTCACCAGAAAAAGTACGCGGAGGCCATCCCTTATTACCGTCAGGGCTTTGGGTTGATGGAAAAAAACCAATCTGCTTTCATTCTAGATTGTTCCATTCCTTACCTGACCGCCCTGAAAAATACCAATGGTAATGATGAAGCTAGTAAGATTATTAACAATCAATTGGTACAAACCGCATTGGCATCGGCCATGAAATCAACCTTGCTGAACTTCAAAAAAGTTGCCGTGCATTTTACCTGGAATGAATTGTCACCCACTCGGCTGAACGCGTATTATCAGGATATGTTGCAACTTTTGGACACTGTTAACAGTGAAACCCAAAAGCAGCAGGCGCTTGAACTGCAGGCAAAATATCAGTTTGAGGAGCAGGAGAAAAATACAAAAGCACTTACCAGAGAAAATGCTTTGCTGCGCAAAAGCGAAGATTATAAACGCAAACAGATTTACCTGATTATCATCATTGCATCATTATTGATAACAACCATTCTTTTGTCAGCGCTGCGGATTCGCCAACGTTCTATTATTCAAGCCAAGGAGCTGGAAGTGAAGAAAAAAGAAATTGACATTCATAAACAACAAACGGAATTGGCTGAGCAGGAAAAGAACAATCGTGAACATTTGTTGGAACAACAAAGACTCTTGCTAACTCAAACTTTGTCTGATTCAGAAGAACTGAAAATTAAAATGAATCAGATGGTGGAAGAGCAAGGTCTTGAAAAAAGAAAAGAATTGCTGGAACAATTTGTGAAATTCAAAGAAGAAGAATTGGGATTGGATAAGTTGTTGGTGCATTTCAACAACATTCATCCTTCTTTTAATTCAGGTCTTCTTAAATCTTATCAGAAATTATCGCATTCCGATTTACAGTTTTGCATGCTGTATAGAATGAACATGTCCACCAAAGATATTGCTGCTCTTTTACAGATTGAACCTCGAAGTATTTATGCTAAAAAATACCGCATCATGGAAAAGATGGGGTTAGGGGGAGAAGATGATTTTGATCAGATTGTTTTTAATATGGTATAATTTATCACCGAGGCGATTTGGCGTTTATTGTTTTTAATGCTTGATGACTTCTTTGAAACCCTTGGATATTTGTTATGACTACTTCTTAACGATTTTTTTATTTGTCATCTGGACAGGTATGCTTTGTGAAGGTTTCTTCGGCGATTTTTTTTGAGCATCCTGTAAAACTATAGCCATTTGAAACGGATGATTCTTCACCACAGGCACAGTTTTTCCCAGCAATTTTTGAATATCCCTTAGCAAGCCCATTTCTTCTCTATCACAGAAAGAAAAAGCAATTCCGCTGGCACCAGCGCGGCCGGTTCTTCCGATGCGGTGGACATAGGTTTCAGGCTCATTGGGCAGTTCATAGTTTAGCACATGGGTTAGGTTCTCTATGTCAATCCCTCTTGCGGCAATATCGGTTGCTACCAACACACGTGTATCACCCGTCTTGAAATTAGACAATGCCCGCTGGCGCGCATGTTGTGATTTATTTCCGTGGATGGCTTCTGCATGAATGTCATTGCTCAGTAGGTCTCTTACCACCTCATCCGAAGCATGTTTTGTGCGCATAAAAACCAGCACCCTTTCAATGGAACTGTCTTTCAAAATATGCGTGAGCAAATCAATCTTTTTGCTTTTCTCAACAAAATACATGGATTGCACAACTGTTTTTGCAGTTGAAGAAACCGGCGTTACCTCAACCCTGAGCGGTTGCTGCAAGATGGAATCTGCCAACTTCGCGATTTCATTGGGCATGGTTGCTGAGAAAAACAAAGTTTGTCGTTGCTCCGGCAGTTTGGCAACAACAGCCTTTACATCATAAATAAAACCCATGTCTAGCATGCGGTCTGCTTCGTCCAACACAAATATCTTAACGTAAGCCAAGTTAATAAAACCCTGTTCTACAAAATCCAGCAACCTTCCCGGCGTTGCTACCAAGATATCCGTTCCTTTTCTCAATGCTGTGATTTGTGCATTTTGTGGAACGCCACCATAGATGACAAGGTGCTTGATGTCGAGGTTTCGGCCATAAGCGGCGAAACTCTCGTCAATTTGAATAGCCAATTCGCGGGTTGGGGTTAGGATCAATGCCTTGATGCTCTTGTATTGCTTGCCGATTTGTTTGGCATTGTACAGTTGCTGTAAAATGGGGATGGCGAATGCCGCGGTTTTACCCGTTCCTGTTTGGGCACAACCCAACAAGTCGCGGCCTGACAAAGCAATGGGTATTGATTTTTCCTGGATTGGCGTGGGTGTTCTGTAACCCTCTGATTCGAGTGCACTCAGGATGGGTTCAATTATGTTTAGTTCGTTGAATAACAATGTAAATACTTTTTATGATGAGAACTTGATTAAAATAGGGTGCAAGATAGCTTGTCTCATCCTATTTCCCCTCAGCTTCTCTCGAAAAGGAAGGTGAGGATTTCGCTCGTTGGTAAAACATCCTCGTCCCCTTCGGGAGACGAGGATGGGAAAGAAAGGCCATTTTTCATCCTTCATTTTTCATTCTTCATTCAAATAAAAAGCCTCCGTTGCGTGTCAACAACAGAGGCTTCCCAAAAATATAATCAGGCTTAGCTGCTTCTTTTCACCAGAATTTTAGGTGATGAAGAACTGCGCTCAGTCCTTTCACTTCTTTCATTCCTGTCATTTCCGCCAAATGTTCTTCTGGCATTGTGGTTGTGCGGGCGTTGAACAGATTGCTGCGGCAATGTTCTGCGGATGTCCATAGAACTATCAGCCATTGAAAACGGATGATCGCTTACAACAGGTATCGAGTTGCCAATGAGCTTTTGGATATCCCTTAGAAATTCCTTCTCTTCCCTATCACAGAAAGAAAAAGCAATTCCACTTGCACCTGCGCGGCCTGTCCTACCGATACGGTGGATATAGGTTTCCGGTACATTCGGTAATTCATAATTTATCACATGCGTGAGGTTGTCTACGTCAATGCCTCTTGCGGCAATGTCAGTTGCCACCAAAACACGTGTTTGTCCACTCTTGAAATTGCTCAATGCCCTTTGACGTGCATTTTGTGATTTGTTTCCGTGGATGGCTTCAGATTTGATGCCATATTTCAACAGGTCGTTGACAACTTTATCAGAACCATGCTTTGTGCGTGCAAAAACCAACACACGCTCAATGGCATTGTCCTTCAAAATATGGATGAGCAGGTTCTTCTTTTCTGTTTTTTCAACAAAATACATGGACTGAACAATGGTTTGGGCAGTTGAAGAAACCGGAGTTACTTCAACCCTTACAGGTTCATGCAAAATGCTGTCTGCCAATTTCGCGATTTCAGGTGGCATGGTTGCAGAGAAGAACAATGTTTGTCTCTTTGATGGTAGTTTGGCGATAACCTTTTTAACATCATGGATGAATCCCATGTCTAGCATGCGGTCCGCTTCATCCAACACAAATATTTCAATATTGGATAAACTCACATATCCTTGCTGCATCAAATCAAGCAACCTGCCTGGTGTGGCAATCAGGATATCTGTACCGTTTCTCAACGAAGTTGTTTGTGGATGCTGGGAAACGCCTCCGAAAATAACTAGGTGTTTCAATCCCAAGTGCCTTCCGTAAGCAGCGATGCTTTCGTCAATTTGAATGGCAAGTTCCCTAGTTGGTGTTAATATCAACGCACGGATGCCTCTTCCACGAGGACCGTTGCTTTTTTCAGCATACAAGTGTTGAAGAATGGGAATGGAGAATGCCGCTGTTTTTCCTGTACCTGTCTGTGCACATCCCAACAAATCTCTTCCTAATAACGCAACGGGGATGGCTTGTTCCTGAATTGGTGTGGGTGTTGTATACCCTTCTGTGTTGAGCGATCTTAGGATCGGCTCAATTAAATTTAAGTCCTTGAATAACAATGTAATACGATTTAATAGTGAACATCTAAATATGATTAGATGCTATATAGCCTGCCCAAAATGACCTGATGAACTTTGACACGTAAGAATAACTGGCCGGTCGAGAGAGTATATGAATGTTGCAAAGATAGGGTTTTTTTGTTTAAGGTTTTTGGTTGAAAGTTGATTGGGGGTTGAAGGAGTTGAAGGAGCCAAAGGCGTTGAGGAAGTTGAAGTGGTTGAAGAGGTTGAAGAGTTTAAGGTTTTTTGTTTAGGGTTTTGGGATGAAGGAACCATCAAAATTCAATAGCCTGGGGTTTAAACCCCAGGCTATTGATAAATGCATGATATTCTTCAACACCTTAAACTTCTTCAACCTCTTCAACTCCTTTGGCCCCTTCAACCCCTTTAACTTTAAACCAAAAACCTTAAACTATTCCGGCATTTGCACCGCAATCATCTTGCCTTTTGCGTTTTTCACAATCAACGCTGCTTCTTTGATATTGGCTGGAGTTAATTGTTCGTAATATTTTTCTGCATTCAAAACCCTATCCGCTGTTCTTTCGCCGCGGTTGATTTCTTGCAATGCACCAAGCCAGTATTCATTTTTCTTGACATCAACCTTGTACTTTTCAATCCATGCTTTTTTCACTTTGTCAACATAAGATTGGCTGATGCCTTTTTCTGCGATGCCTTTCATCTCCGCTCTGTATGCAGCAATCAATGTATCTACTTTAGCTGGACCGCAAGGCAATTGCAGCACGAATTGAAATTCGCCATTGGGAATTTTGCTGAAACTCACGTTGGTGCCACCACCGTAGATGCCCTGAATTTTTTCGCGCATTTCTTCGGTGATGATGATGTTGATGGCATCGCTGAGTCCGTTTAGTTTCAATGCAGTTGCTTCGCTATACGGTACTTCGCCGTGCATGATCCCCAAGATCAAACTCTTTTCTTCCTTTCCTTTTTTAAATCGAAAATTATTTTCACCCACAAATGGCCTTACTTTATTGTCGACAAATTTCGCTGTTGTAGCAGCTGGTAAACCGGCTACGTATTTCTCTAGCAAAGCCACCATTTCCTTTTCGTCGAAACTACCCACGATTGAAATGTGCATGCCACCCAAATCACTGAGCCTCTCTTTGTATATCGCCAAGGAACGGTCTAAGTCGATCTTCTCGAAATTAGCAACCTTTGGAACTGCTGTTGGTGCAAGTGGATTTTTATTATACAAAACACTGTATAATGTATCAATAAAAGCAACTTGTGGATTTGATCCAAGCATGGCCACTTGTGCCTTTCCGCGTTGAATGACGGACTTAAACAAGGTCGTGTCTTTGCGTGGTTCGTTCACATATAAATACAGCAATTGAAACATTGTTTCTATGTCTTTCTTCGTGCTGCTGCCTGAAAATCCGGATGTGTAATTTGTGATGCTTGGATTCAAAGAAACTGATTTACCTGCAAGTGTTTTTTTGAGGTCGGTTGGACTAAAACCACCTATACCCATGCTTGAAACCATTGATGCTGCATTCTCAGCACTGTATTTATCCTTTATGCCATAGTTTGTTAAACCGCCATATCTTGATCCTGCAAATAGAATTTGGTCGTTTTTAAAATCGGTGACTTTCAAACTCACTTTCACTCCATTGCTCAACACCAATTCTGTTGTACCGAGCAGGGCATTTTTTTTGCTGCTGATGGTCTTGCCAGCCTTTGGAGTGATTGAAAGCAATGCAGTTGCGATTGCTTTTTCCTCGTATGCCTTGATGGATTTGTCGTTTGATTTTGCATCGAGCATTGCTATGATGGCTTCCGTTGTAGGCAATTTCACGGTGGCACTTGCTTCGGGTCCCATTACATAGGAGAACCTGTTTTTCTCGTTTTTAAAGATTTCTGCAACAGCATTCACTTCAGCAATGGTTACACTTGGAAGCAAGGTTTTGATTTGTTCAAACTCATTGCTGATGCCAGGAACAGATTCGTTATCGGTGAAGTTCCTGATGTATTCATCGGCAAAAACGGCTGATTCTGTTTTGTCGCGGTTGTTGTAACTATTTTCATAAGCGCTCAAGGTATTTTTCCTTGCGCGTTCAAGTTCAGCTTCTGTAAACCCAAACCTGATGGCCCTTTCAAGCTCTTCCAATGCAGCATCCATGCCCTTCTTGATGTCGTTCGTGCCGGTGCTTCCTTGCACGCTGAATGAATTGTAGTTCTTGGCATAGTTCCCAAAACCTGCAAATGCATAAACAAAAGGAGGGTTTTCCTTTTGGGTGAGTTCCCTCATGCGGCTACCCAGCATGGAGGCATATAGATTGTTCAGCAATTCCTTTCTGTATTCACCGAGCGTGGTGGCTTTTTTAGAAGGGAATACAGGGTAATTGATGGTGAATTCAAGGTTTGTGGCTTCCTTGTCAGTTACAATCATGGCCTTGTTTTCTGTGTATGCAGGAACAGATGCATATTCTCTTGTTCTAGGCGTAGCTGGATTTTTCAATCCGGCAAAGTGCTTGTTGATCATGTTGATGGCATCGTCTTTTGAAATGTCACCAACCACCACAACAGCCATCAGGTTTGGCCTGTACCATTCTTTGTAGAACCTTCTAATTGCATCCGGATTGAATGTTTTGATGATGCTGTCGATACCGATGGGCAGTCTTTTTGCGTATTTTGATCCTTTGAACAGTTCGGGATAAACTTTTTTGAACATGCGCTCTTCGCCGCTTTTTCCTGACCTGCTTTCCTCTATAATGATGGCCCTTTCGCTGTTGATGTCTTCATCCAGATAAGTAACTTGGTGGGCCCAATCTTCTAGGATCTGAAAACCCTTTTCGAGGTTGTCAGGTTTATCCGTTGGGATGGGAAGGATGTAAACAGTTTCATCGAAACTTGTATAGGCATTGAGGTCGCCGCCAAATTCAACACCGATGCCTTGGAGGAAGGAAATGATGTCGTTTTTCTTGAAATTCTTGGTACCGTTGAAAGCCATGTGTTCTGCCATGTGAGCGAGACCTTGTTGGTCGTCATCTTCAACAATGGAGCCTACTTTCACAATCAACCTCAATTCAACTTTCTTCTCAGGCTTTTTATTCTCTTTGATGTAGTAAGTTAATCCGTTTTGGAGAGTCCCTTTGATCATTTTCGGATCCGTGGGAATCGGTTGATTTGGGTTTATTTGTGCAGAAATTGATGCAACAAAAAATAAAAACAAGATTGATGTAAAGACAGAGCGGAGTTTTTGCATGTGGATTGTTTGAAGAAACAAAGTTAGGAGTAATAGTTTAAGGTTTAATGTTTAAAGTTTAACCTTAAAAATTTCATAACATCTTGGCATGTTGATGCAAATAATATGGGGCAACACTCGCGGTTGCGCTGAATACCGCGTTTGAAGATGTGAGGAAACCTATGTTTGGTTTAAAATGTTGATGCCATGAGTATTCAGTTAATGCATGTACGACCACATTTATAAGCAAAAAAAAGTGATCGGTAGTTATGTCATACTATCGAGTTCTGCCTCAGAATAGGTAAGGTATTTACTGAAACTTTTAATGTGACTTGGTTTTCATTTTTTTTCTTATTTGTCTAGAACCATAACCAACACCTGCAGCAAGCAATAGCGAAAGACCGCCATCTAGTGGGACGTCATTCCTACCGCTTGTTCCACCGGTGTATGTTCCACCACCACCCGTACCTCCAGAACCGCCAGAGCCACCTGTTCCAGACGTACCGTCATCGGTAGTGGGGTCAAATGGCGTCTGTGACTGACCATTCAGCCCAAACTGCATCAGCAGCACCAGCATAAAAAAAGCTTTTATCAGCACTGATTTCATATACAATGTTTGAATGTTTTTGTTTTTCAATAGCCTGGGGTTTAAACCCCAGGCTATTGAATTTTCTTCCCATCCCCGTCTCCCGAAGGGGACGGGGATGCATTATCAAGA
>JBILHX010000204.1:0-3327 GCA_044350285.1 Chitinophagaceae bacterium
AATGAGATGGTGAATGTAACCACGAACTCCGCTAGTGAAAAGATTTCGCGCATCAAGAGGGTCTTTGAAGAAGCAGTCGGCCCCGACCTAGCAATGCATTATTACATTCAAGGTGCAAACGGGGAACGTAAAAAGGTGGCGATAGCGGCAATGGAATTGATTTGTTGAGGGTAGCATAAAAATTAAACCATTCATGGAAGGGGTAAATGAAATTTCTGAATTTGACAAAATCATCCATGGACAGATATGTCCTTATTGCAATTGTGAAACTGAGCTTGTTTCAGATAAAGAAATCCATGGACCATCTTCAACTTACAATAAAAATTTTTATCGATGCATTCAGAATCATGATCATTATGTAGGCACTTATGATGATAATACAAAATCCTTGGGCAGACTTGCAGATAGAGATCTCAGGCTTATGAGACGCAAAGCTCATGATGCCTTAGATCCACTTTGGAGGGATAAGCCATCACGTTTCAAAAATAAGTTCCAAGCCTATAAATGGTTATCAGAACAAATGTCTTTAGATCCAAAGTATACACATATTGGGATGCTTACAGCTGAGCAGTGTACAGAAGTAATAGCTCATTGTAGTAAAATACAGCTTTGATTTATTTAATTTATCCAACCAACTCATTCATATTACTTGAAATTAGTTTAACAATAAAAACTGAAAATTAGCATGCCAGATTTATTAATTATTGCAGGAGTAAATGGTGCAGGAAAATCAACAATTTTTCCATCAATTCAAAGAACGGAAAGAATTGAGGGTTCATTTCAACCAGGACCAATTGAGGATGAAAATTTCATTAATGCAGATGATATTGAGCGAATAACTGGCGGAAGTCAGATAAGTGCGGCCAGACAAGCAATTGCCAATATAAATGAAAAGATAGATCAGGGAATTAATATTGGACTTGAGTCGACTATTTCAGGAATGGGGTTTGTAATGAATGCAATTAGGAAGGCCAAATCAAAAGGTTATCGCATTTATATAGTCTACATCTTTTTGTATTCCCCCGAATTATCGATGGCTCGTGTGGTACAAAGGGCCTTATTAGGGAAGCATTATATACCAATGGAAAAGGTAATTGATAGGTTCCCAAAAAGTATAAATAATTTTTTTAATAGTTATAAAGACCAGGCAGATTATTGGGTTGTTCTTGATAACTCAAACCTTATTCCTTCAGTACTTTGTTGGGGCGGTTTAGTTTATAACGACAATGTGATTTTAAGAGAGTCAGAGGAATCTATGCAGCCTTTGATAAATATTCTAGCATTCAATAAAATAGATATTTCATTCAATTATTTTGGGACTGAAATGTTTAGTCCATTTGTATTTAAAAAGATTACTGAGCAAGTTGAAAAGGAATTAAAAAGGCGCCCGGCTGGAACAACATTGGTCTCACAAGAAAGTGAAAAGCTTGTGTTTAAAAAAGTTTAAATTTTTATTTCAAATCAACA
This sequence comes from Chitinophagaceae bacterium, assembly GCA_044350285.1. GTDB lineage: Bacteria > Bacteroidota > Bacteroidia > Chitinophagales > Chitinophagaceae > Pollutibacter. The sequence continues at coordinate 1,468 of JBILHX010000204.1, forward strand.
AATATAGATTTCGTCAAATTAATCCTAGGTCTTTTAGTTTCAAAAATAATTTAACATATCTGGATCTTAATAAATCTAAACTGTTTAACGCTTTTAATTTCATGAAATCCTAGTTAAAATACTATTTTTCATATTGTTTTAGTCAGCTAATACCTTATATTCGTACTATAAATAATAATTATCTTTTTCCATTGAATGGACTTAGTTACTTATTATTTATATTCAATACATCAGGTTAAAGCTGATTTAATTGTTATGAAAAGTAAAAATATATCTTCAAAGTCAGGTGTGCTTTTATCATACCTTCATGAGCGGCATATAATTTGCTTTGATTATTCTTTAGCATGTAAATCATTGAAAGATTCTAAACCGAGTGCCGTTAGAGAACTGCTAAGCGACATGACTAAAAGAGGACTTTTGATGAGGCTGAAGGATGGTGTTTATTGCATCATACCTTATGAGCAGGATGCCGAATCATTTATGCCTGATTGGCATTTGATTTCAGAACACTTGGTTAATAATTCAAACCACTATATTGGATATTACTCGGCTCTTCAGCTTCATAATTTGATAACGCAGCCTTCATTAAAAGAACAAATTGTTGTTTCAAATCAAATGCGTCCAGCTGAAATTATGATTAAGGGAGTACCATTTCAATTTATCTATCATAATGAGAAACATTTTTTTGGTGGTAAAAAAATTTGGATTGATAGTTTCAACAAAGTTTGGTGCTCCGATTTAGAAAAAACCATAGTTGATTGTCTTTTTAAGCCTGATTATGCTGGTGGAATTGTAGAAATTGCAACTGCAATATTCAATGCTAAAAATCAGATAAAATTTGATTTATTGCTAGACTACGTTATCAAGTTTAATTCACAAGCTGTTATCAAACGCTTGGGTTTTCTGTTGGAAACGTTTGAAATACATACGAGTATAATTGATACGCTACATCATTTAAGAACATCATCTTACGCAGTTCTTGATACTGAATTACCTAGAGAGGGTAAGCATTTGAGCAAATGGAGCATATTGCAAAATATTGATTCAGAAACCATTAAATCTGCAACTTACACATGATCAAGATTGCAGAGATTCGTGCTTCGCACTCTCGGGATCTTCGACTTCAACTCCTTCAACCAATCTCAACCCCTTCAACCTCCACTTGAACAACATCTCAACTTCTGTTGTTAAGAACTCATGCCCCATCTCTTCCCAACAGACCACGCATCCATCCTCAAGAAAATAGATGAAATCGACCCACTGAAATATGCCAAAACAAGGAACTTCATCGACGGTCATGTTACTTATCTATCCCCTTATATTTCTCGCGGTGTCATCAGCACAAAACAAGTGCTAGAGCATGTTTTATCAAAGGAATACAAGATTTATCAGATGGATTCCTTCGTAAAAGAACTTTGTTGGCGCGATTATTTTCAGCGGGTTGGACAAGTAAAAAACCTAAACGAAGACATAAAGAATCTGCAGGAACCCGTTTCAAACCATGAAATTTCAAGAGCAGTTGTCAATGCAAGCACCGGGATTGAAGGGATAGACAGTGCCATCCATGGGCTCTATGATACAGGCTACATGCACAACCATTGCCGGATGTACACTGCTGCGGTGGTTTGCAACGTGGCTAATTCGCACTGGTTGCATCCAGCCCAATGGATGTACTACCATTTGTTGGATGGAGATTGGGCGAGCAACGCTTGCAGCTGGCAGTGGGTGGCAGGGGCCAACAGCTCGAAGAAATATATTACCAACCAAGATAACATCAACAAATACACACATACCAATCAGTCTAAGACTTTTTTGGATGCCTCTTATGAAACGATTGCAGAAATGGACACACCGCATCAG
>JBILHX010000019.1:0-33415 GCA_044350285.1 Chitinophagaceae bacterium
ATGCCTTGTTATATCCAATGATATCACCCCATTACCCAAGACCTGGGCAAAATCCCGCACCCTTTTTAGCAACCCATTTGCTATACGCGGTGTTGCCCTGCTCCGTCCTGCAATCTCCCTTGATGAATCTGAAGTGATGCGTGTACCCAATATAGCTGATGACCGTGTAATTATCCGATCCAATACTTCAACAGGATAATACTCCAATCTTGATTTAATGGCAAACCTTGACAGCAATGGGGCCGTTAGCAACCCACTTCGTGTTGTTGCTCCAATCAAAGTGAATGGGTTGAGGTTTATTTGAATTGTTTTGGCACTTGGCCCACTATCAATCATGATGTCAATCTTGTAATCCTCCATGGCAGAATACAGATATTCCTCCACAACATTACTCAACCGGTGGATTTCATCAATAAATAACACATCATTGGGCTCTAGACTGGTTAACAACCCTGCCAAATCAGCCGGCTTTTCAATAACAGGACCAGAAGTTTCCTTAATCTGAACCCCCATTTCCCTGGCCACAATTCTTGAGAGAGTTGTCTTACCCAATCCTGGGGGACCATGAAAAAGAACATGGTCAAGTGCCTCAGACCGCATCTGTGCTGCCTTAATGAAAATTTTAAGATTTTCGATGATATCTGGCTGTCCGGAGAAATCTTCTAATATTCCAGGCCGGATGGTATTTTCAAACTCACCGTCTTTGGCGCCAAATTTATCGCCTGATGGGTTTAAATGAGGATTGATCATGTTGTAAATTTACACCCATTAGCCCGAAAGCTAACAAATAAATGAATCAACCTTTTGCGCAAATGCAAATCAACAAATAAGCTGCAAAATCAAATTGGGGTCTGGACAATTTTCCATAAAATGCACCTTGTCTTTCAAACTGCAAACTCCCGGATAATCCCCTTCTTTGCCTTCCATATCTTTAATAATTTGAAAATGCAGGTGTGGCGGCCAATAGCCATTTTCATGATGAGCACCAAAATGAGCCAGCAAAAAACCTTTCGATATCTTTTGCCCTTTTTCTAGATCCAAATCTACAGCACTAAGGTGGCCATAAAGCGTTTGAAAGCAGACACCTTGGATTTCATGCTGAAGAATGATTGTTGCACCATAATCCCCTTTTGCATCGTTCATGGCAAAGCTGTGAACCACTGCATCCATGGGTGCATAAACAGGGGTTCCAACTGGTCCCCAAATATCTACTCCCAAATGCAATCTCCTATCATCTTCATCTGACGACCCAGAAAAAACCTCACTGCGGCTATACAAGTCCCTGAACTCCAAATAACCCCCTACAGCAAACTTTGCAACTTTAGTACTAAGAAACCCTTTGATATAGTCTTGAAACTTATCTATATCGCCCACTACATCCGAACTTAGTGCAATATTCGAGGATGTTAAATCTATTGGCACGACTACATCTCTGTTTTTATTTACATCAACGACTTGATGAAACAAACCAGGATTTGAAGTCAGAAGATTTACAATTGAGTTACTCATGCATTTACGACCTCATTCACTATCACCTGTGAAATTGACTCATCGGCAGCAGCCGGGATTTCTTGCTGTTCCAAAGCCTGATTGATGATATCCCCGGTACGCTTATCAAGGTCCTTTTGCAATAACATTCCAAAAGTTTCTAGATATAAGATTACATCTTCACGGAGATTTCTTTTCAACCACCTGAAACCACCTGGAAGCGCTTCCAATACTTTTCTGTCTTCCAAATATTCAATGTTGTGTATGTCAACAGGTGTGAGTCCCGCTCTCTGCAACGCACCTAATAAGTCATGGACAGGCAAATTGGTGACTTCACAATATTCCTCTGCTAATTCTGTCCACTCCCCTATGCCCGTTTGGGCTATTTTCAAGATATCATTTTTTGTAAATGGCGTTAATACTTGCAACAAATTGCCACAATTGCAAGAACCATGATTGCCCCATGCATAATGGTTACCATCTTTTAGCCTGCGTGCCGTTTCAATTAATGCATTTACCAAAGTAACAGTAGGATATGCCATACGATCAATTTATATTGAATAGTTTAATCAGATTACAACATCTAAACAACAACATTTATCATTTTGTTCTTGATAAAAATGATCTTTTTCGGTTGTTTGCCTTCCATCCATTTTACAATCATGGGTTCCTTTAAAACAATGGCCTCCACTTCCTCTTGTGTTGCACTTAAATCCAGGTTTATTACAACCCGCGTCTTGCCATTAACTGCTACTGGATACTCCTTGCTTGTTTCTATTAGATACTTTTCCTCAACAGAAGGATATGCTGCATCCAACACAGAACCTGCATTTCCTATCTGATGCCATAATTCCTCACAAATATGGGGAGCATACGGAGTTAAAATAACCAAAAATTTCTCTAACAGTTCCTTGGCATGGCAATTGAGATCAGTGAGGTCATTCACCCCTATCATAAATCCACTCACTGCCGTATTAAATGAAAAACGGGCTGTATCGTCTTCCACCTTTTTCAACATCTTATAAAATACTTTCCAAGATGCAGCATCTGCCGGAGAGGTATCGACAACCGATCCTTTTTCTGCATCAAAAAACAAACGCCAGAATTTCCTTATGAACCGGTGTACCCCTTCTATTCCTTTTGTATCCCAAGGTTTGTCTTGTTCAACTGGACCCAAAAACATTTCATACATCCTGAAAGTATCCGCACCATATTTTTCTACGATATCATCCGGGTTCACCACATTAAAATAACGCTTGCTCATCTTCTCCAAGCGACCACCGCATTTATACACACCGTCTTCGGTGATGAATTCGGCATCTGCAAAATCAGGCTTCCACTTTTTAAAGCCTTCCATGTTCAAATCGAACCCATCAACCAACGTTACGTCTGCATGAATTTCATCTGTTTCGTAACCATCTTTCAAGCCACCTGAAACAAATTGTTTTGTGCCCCTCACACGATAAACGATCCTTGAATCTCCGCCTATTTTCCCTTGGTTTACCAAGCGTTTGAAAGGTTCATCAAATCCAATATAACCTAAATCAAACATCGCTTTGGTCCACATCCTGCTATACAGCAAATGTCCAACCGCATGCTCTGTTCCTCCTATATACAAATCAACTTGTCCCCAATAATCGCTGGCCTCCCTGCTGCAAAATTCATGCTCATTTTTGGGGTCCATGTACCTTAAAAAGTACCAACTGCTTCCTGCATACCCTGGCATGGTATTCACCTCTCTAGAACCGTTTTCATATTGCACCCATTCAGGCAGGTTTGCGAGCGGCCCTTGTGCGTCAGGTCCAGGCTTGAGGTCTGTCATTGGCGGCAATTCCACCGGCAAGGAAGATGCAGAAAGCGCTTCGGCAACTTCACCCTTCCATATTATTGGGAAAGGCTCTCCCCAATAGCGTTGGCGGCTAAATGCTGCATCGCGCATCCTGTAATTTGTTTGGCGTTTCCCAATCCCAATTTCCTCGATTTTATTGAGCGAAACAACCATCGCTTCTGTCATCAGCAACCCATTTAGAAAACCACTGTTTTCCAACCTGGCTTCTTTTGTAGGATTGGCTTCCTGGCCGTCGAAAAAAGCACCAATGATATTTGTTATGGGAATATTGAAATGTTGTGCAAACTTAAAATCTCGGTCATCACCACATGGAACAGCCATGATGGCTCCTGTTCCATATCCGGCGAGCACATATTCACTGATCCAAATTGGAATCAACACGCCATTAAATGGATTTTTACAATAAGAACCACTGAAAACTCCGGTGATTTTTTTCTCGGCCATCCGCTCACGTTCACTCCGGCTGTTGACATACGCAACATATTGGGTAACGGCATCAGATTGCTCGACCGTTGTAATTTGACTGACCAATTCATGCTCCGGCGCGATTACCATGAAATCAACCCCAAAAATGGTATCTGGCCTTGTTGTGTAAACTTTTAGGTTCTTTCCAGCCGCAACTTGATTTGCTGAACTGATTTCAAAATCAATTTCTGCTCCATAGCTTTTGCCTATCCAATTGCTTTGCATGTCTTTCATGCTTTCGCTGAAATCAACTGTTTCCAATCCCACCAACAATCGCTCCGCATACTCGGTGATGCGCAAATACCATTGACGCAATTTTTTCTTGACAACAGGATGTCCTCCCCTTTCGCTCACACCATTGATCACTTCGTCGTTCGCCAATACCGTTCCCAACGCCTCACACCAATTCACTTCACCCACACCGCAAAATGCAAGTCGATACTTCATCAACACGGATTCCTTCTCGGTTTCAGTAAAGCTGTTCCAATTTGAAGCAGTGAAAAAAAGTTTTTTATCGCCAGGACAAGCCACAGAGGAATTCCCCTCTGTTGAAAAAATCAGGATTAGATCAGCAATTCTTTTTGCGGATTGCGATTTCCTGTCAAACCAAGAATCAAAAAGTTGCAAAAATATCCATTGCGTCCATTTATAATAATCCGGATTCGAGGTTCTCACCTCCCTGCTCCAGTCATAACAAAATCCTATTTTATCCAATTGCCTGATAAAATTTTCGATATTTTGATTGGTTGAAATTGCTGGCGCAATTCCATGTTCAATCGCATATTGTTCTGCAGGCAATCCGAAAGAATCGAATCCCATTGGATGCAATACATTGAAGCCTTTTAGGCGTTTATACCTGCTGAAAATATCACTTGCGATATAACCCAAAGGATGGCCTACATGAAGCCCGGCACCACTTGGGTAGGGAAACATGTCCAATACATAGTATTTGGGCTTAGAAGGATCGTTCTTGACGCAATATGCATTGCTTTGCTTCCAAGCATCTTGCCACTTTTTCTCTATAGACCTAAAACCATATTCCATCACATTAGCTTTAAACGGGTTTTTGATATTTTTTGAACAAATCCAGGTTTTCCGCGTTCCCTGGATGTTCTATCCATCTACACTACAAGATAAACAGGGGTTTAACCTGTTAAAATTTAATAGATAATACAATGAAGACAATGCAAAAATACATAAACACTTTAAAAATGTTATTTTTGAAGTCGGAAGACAATAAAATAGATTCTGGATCAAATCAAAATCGCATGACACCACAGAGCAAATCATCAATGAAACGGAGCAAACCATCCTATTTTATGGCTATTTTAGGTGTGGCACTGGTGCTGTTCATTTTGGGAATACTGGGATGGATTGTAATCAATGCCAGCAAATTGGAGAACTATTTCATGGGAAGTGTTCAGGTTCATGCATTCATCCGAGAAGGCAGCCCCCAACGAGATATTGATGTGGTTCTAAACAACATCGCAATCAAGCCTTATGCCAAAAATGTGGAATTCATCACAAAAGAAATGGCAAGGGCAAAGTTCATAGGCGATGGAAACGATGACTGGAACAAGGTACTCGACTATAACCCGCTTCCTGCCAGCATAGATTTCTATTTGGAACCGATGTATGTTAATAAAGACAGCATCAAACTCATCACGGCAGAAATCACAAAAAACTTCATCGTTAGCGAAGTGAAATATCCAGACGCTGTAGTAAGCAACTTAAATGACATCGTACGAAAAATCGGATTCTTTCTACTTGCCATTGCGGGAGTTCTTGCCATTATAGTCATCATACTCATAGACAATACCATCAAACTGGCCATGTTTTCAAACCGATTTTTGATCAAAACAATGCAAATGGTGGGTGCCACAAGATGGTTTATCTCTAAACCATTCGATACAAGAGCCATGATCAATGGATTTATTAGCGCTATTTTAGCGATAATTGCCATTGCGTTCATCATTTATGGAGTTGAAAGATATTGGTTGCCGGAAATGAAAGCGCTGCGCGACAATCGAATGCTTGCATTGCTATTCCTTGGCATCACGGTAATAGGCATTAGTATTACATTCATCAGCACCCACAGAAGTGTTACGAAATATTTGAAAATGAAATTGGACGATTTATATTAAGTACTTTTAAAATAAAAATATGGAAAATAAAAACAACACTCTTTTTGGAAAAGAAAACCTTCGTTGGATGATCATTGGCGCAGTTGTCATCATATTAGGTTTGTTTCTCATGGCAGGAGGAAAAAGTGAGGACCCAACTGTTTTTGCTGAAAAAGAAGTTTATGGAACGATGCGCATCACGGTTGCGCCAATTTTGATTATGATTGGATTAATCATCGAGATTTTTGCTATCATGAAAAAAGAGAAATCAAACTCCTAATCAACATCACCCAAATTCATGGATGTATTTCAAGCAGTCATTCTAGCAATTATAGAGGGCGTCACCGAGTTTCTCCCCGTTTCATCAACAGGTCATATGGCCATTGCATCAGCGTTTTTTCATATTGAAAACGATGCCTTTACCAAACTTTTTGAAGTGGTCATCCAATTTGGTGCCATTCTATCTGTAGTGGTACTTTATTGGAGAAAGTTTTTCGACTTCCAAAAAATCTCTTTCTATATAAAACTATTCATTGCGATTTTACCTGCATTAGCCGTTGGTGCATTGTTTAAAAAACACATAGACAATGTTCTTGAAAACCCTTTGTTCATTTCAATTGTTCTATTGTCTGGAGGCATTTTGCTTGTTTTTGTTGACAATTGGTTTAAAGACGGGGAAATAAAAACAGAAGAGGAAATAACACCCAAAAAAGCCTTGCTCATTGGCTGTTATCAGGTACTCGCTGTGGTTTTCCCGGGACTGAGCCGAAGCGCAGCAACAATCATTGGTGGTATGCAATTAAAACTTACTAGATCACTAGCAGCAGAATTTTCTTTTTTTCTTGCAGTCCCAACCATGATGGCCGCAACAGTCAAAAGCATCTATGACATTTGGAAAGAAGAACCCGCAGTGTTGAATACACAAGGATTAGAATACCTGCTTCTTGGGAGCATTGTTGCATTTGTAGTTGCCTTGATTGCCATTAAATTCTTCATCAGCTTTCTTCAAAAATACGGTTTCAGGTGGTTCGGCATTTATCGAATTCTGTTAGGATCAATTTTAATTGTCCTGATATTTACTGGAAAACTTTGATCCGTAAGGACTAAAGGATTCTATCTAATCCACTTTTTTTCTTATCTTACTATCAACAAAAAAGTAACATGGAAAAAGGGTCAAAGAAAGTTGAAAATGCGTGGGCTATGTACGATTGGGCGAACAGCTCTTATAATCTTGTCATAACATCTACCATATTCCCTGCATACTATGTAGCAATCACTACCAACAAGGTTACAACAGAACTTTCTTATGTCAATTTTTTTGGACATAAAATCATCAATACCGCGCTCCAAAATTATACATTAGGACTTGTATTTTTGCTAGTTGCAATATTATCTCCCATTCTTTCCTCGATTGCTGACTATAGAGGAAATAAAAAATCATTCATGCGCTTCTTCACTCTTTTAGGAGCCGCTTCTTGCAGTGCCTTGTTTTTTTTCACGCCAGACCGAATTGAATTTGGCATGATATTTTTTGCAATTGCAGCGCTCGGTTTTTGGAGCAGCCTTGTTTTCTATAATTCTTATTTGCCGGACATTACATTCCCACAAGACCGAGACAGGGTCAGTGCCAAGGGCTTTGCACTTGGGTATATCGGCAGTGTTATTTTACAAATCATATGCTTTGTTGTGCTGCTAAAACCAGGGTTGTTTGGATTAGATACATCAGACAAAACAATTGGAGCAAGGGTGTCATTTTTATTGGTGGGCTTATGGTGGTTCGGCTTTGCCCAAATTACATTCCGTGTACTGCCATCCAATTCAGCATCCAATAAAAAAATGAAAAAACACATACTCGCCAATGGCTTCCACGAGCTTAAACTTGTGTGGAATCAAGTAAAAGAGTTGCCTGCACTCAAAAGATATTTATTTTCTTTCTTTCTCTTTAGTGTGGGTGTTCAAACAGTCATGTTGGTGGCAGCAAGTTTCAGTAAAAAAGAAATTTTTCCCAAAGATGAAGATGAACCCAAGCTGTTGCTAACAATCATTCTCATTCAACTTGTGGCAATTTTTGGCGCAATTATCATGAGCAGATTGTCCAAAAAAATAGGCAATATCCCTACGCTTCTTGTAGCTGTATTCATATGGATTTGTGTGTGCATTTGCGGATATTATGTAAAGTCGCAATTACAATTTTATTGGCTAGCAGTTTTCGTAGGATTGGTGATGGGCGGCATACAATCCATGAGCAGAAGCACTTATGCAAAACTGTTGCCCAAGACAGAAGACACAACTTCATTCTTCAGCTTTTATGATGTCACAGAAAAAATTGCCCTAACAATTGGATTGTTTCTGTTCGCACGAAATGAAGAATTGACAGGCAGCATGAGAAATTCCATTCTTGTGTTAATGTGTTTTTTCATCCTCAGTTTCTTTGCATTGCTCTACACAAGGAAAACCATCACAAAAGAAAAATATGCAGATTTACTCAATTGACACTGGACTTTTCAAGCTGGATGGAGGAGCCATGTTTGGTGTTGTACCAAAAAGCATTTGGCAAAAAGAAACACCAGCCGATGAAAACAATTTGTGCACTTGGGCAATGAGATGCATGCTCATCCTGGATGGCAACAAAAAGATTCTCATAGACACTGGAATGGGGAATAAACAATCTGAAAAGTTTTTCAGTCACTACCACCCTCATGGCGAAGATTCTTTGATGTCCTCATTGCAAAAGCATGGCATCAAGGCGGAAGACATCACCGATGTAATACTGACCCACCTTCACTTTGACCATTGTGGTGGTGCCGTATGCCTGAGTAAAGACACACTTACAACAGCTTTCCCGAAAGCCACTTATTGGAGCAATCAAATCCATTGGGATGATGCAATCAATCCCAATGCAAGAGAACGAGCTTCCTTTCTCAAGGAAAACATATTGCCGATTCAGGAAAGTGGACAGTTAAAATTCATAAAAGAAATTCAAGGAGAGAGAACAACATTCACAGAAAATATACAGATTCAATTTGTTCATGGCCACACCAAGTCAATGATGCTTCCCATCATCCATTATCACGGAAAAACCATTGTTTATATGGCAGACCTAATACCATCTGCAGCCCATGTTCCTATTCCTTATGTAATGGGATATGACATGTTTCCAATGACTACTTTAGTCGAAAAAGAAACATTTCTGGCGGAAGCTGTTGACAATGACTTCATCTTGTTTTTTGAGCACGATTATCAAATTGAATGTTGCACGGTTCAAAAAACTGAAAAAGGGGGTTACAAGAAAAAGGATGTTATGAAACTGGATGACATTTGATTTATTATCTTCCACTAATTCTAGATTGCAACGGATACCTCAGGTTCTGAAATCCCATCATATCAACTTTAACACTACCAACAGTGATAGGGCTCTCAATTCTCAAAGGGATATGGTTTGAATCATCAGATACCCAAACCGACATCAGCTCTCCACCTTCAAAGATGGTGCCTTTTATTAACATGGGTTTGAATTTGATTGCGTTGTATCTGCCATACCTAGTTTTAACAACTTCCTTACCCATATATCGGATGTATATATCATGCACCTCATCATCCAAAAACATGGTCATGGGAATTTTATCACCTACTTTGTAGTTAGAAAAATTAATATTTCGTGCATAATAAATGGAACTGAGCACATCTTGAATACAGTTCGGGATTTTATATGTTCCTTTTGTCGATGTGGCCGTATTTTCTGCATGATTGAATACAACAGATTCGTCTTTTCTAAAACCACCTTCCTCAACATGACGCAGGAATTTCAACGGTTTCAAGTTAGATGTATCAATAAAAGTTTCGTACTTATCCCTTACCTTAAATATCCAATCGTAGGAAGGATTTGAATTTCCTAGCCCAGTAATGTGGTAAACAGGCTTGTTGTTGATCTTCATGTTCTCTACAGTAAATGATGCCGATCCTGCATCAACATACAACCCGATAACATTGTAAAATATTTTGAAATGAATAACCTCACCAGCTCCAAAAGAAAAATTGGTAATGCCACAGACATTATTTCCAGCACTTAGTCTCACAAACATCAGCGTAAAGAATAAAAGCAACAAGGACCTTTTTTTTACATGCATAAGCAAATATAAAACCATCCAACGGCCTTTTTGTTTTTATGATTGATGGAAAAAATAAAATTTTCTTAAAATTAGAGCCATCAAGACCGCATCTTCCTGCTGTTGAAGCTGAAGGAAGTGAATGCTCCTACCAGCGCTGGGAAAATCAAATTAATGAACCAAACCGCAGTTATGGTGATTGAAACGCCCAATTTGTTGGCAGTAACATGACCAAAAAGAATTAACGCAAACTGCCATCGCACACCAAGCTCGAGAAATGTAATGGTTGGAACCGCTGCCAACAATAAAAACAACACGGAAAGATGAACAAATACTTGAAAAAAATCAATTGAAACACCTATAAAAATAAAAAACAAATGATACTGTAAAATAAATATTAAAAACCTAAGAAATGAAAGTGCAAGAACCCTGCTTAAAATATTTGTTGGAACATACTGTAATGATGCCAGTTTTTTTTTGAGCTTATTTAAAATATGAAATGAAAACAGCTTGTTAAAAATTATACCTAGCTTAAAATAAATCAAGAACGATAAAACAACAAAAAAGGGCAACACAATTTTCAATGTTAAAAAAACATCGCGAAAAATATGCGAATTGAAAAAACGACTATTCCCATCACCAAAAAAAAACAATGCAAATCCTCCACAGACCATGGTTGCAATCAGCTGAGCCAGGTTTCCTATGAATGTGAAAGAGGTTCCTTGCAATCTGGAATCAGGAGGAAGGTGCAGGATTCTTCCTGCAAATTCCCCCACCCTGTTTGGCGTTGCAATAGAAAATGCGATTCCTGAAAAAATTGCTTTCGCTGCTTTCATCAAAGAAATATCAGAAACAGGCTTCATCAGAAGCTGCCACTTTTTTGCCTCAATAACCCACTGGATAATCATCAAACAGCATACCGATAAAAGTATCACAAATCCTTTCACATCAAGCATGTCGTGAATTGTTTGGATATAAATTTGAAGGTTTGGCTGTTCTTGAATTTGCTTCACTACATTGTAGGTAAGCCAAATGAAGAGCACAGGTCCAATCAGATAATTGATTATTATTTTGATACTTTTGTTCAGATTGATTTCTTTATCGCTCAAAATTAACCTCCATTGCACAAGAAAAGTAAAATTATTTTAGGAATAGACCCTGGAACTGTAATTATGGGCTATGGTGTTCTTGCTGTAACAGGCAATTCACTTCAAATGCTTGAAATGGATGTGGTCAAATTAAATGGGAAAAAAGACATGTTTGAACGTCTGGGGAAAATAAACGAGGTAATCCAGGAGTTGATTGACAAATACAAACCACAGGAAATGGCCATTGAAGCACCCTTCTTTGGAAAAAATGTACAAAGTATGTTGAAGCTCGGACGGGCCCAAGGTATTGCCATAGGCGTAGCCATCTCCAACCAAATCAATGTATCAGAATACTCACCCAAAAAAATCAAACAAGTTATTACGGGAAATGGCAATGCCAATAAAGAACAGGTATGGAAGATGCTTAATAGCATCATGACACTGACGCATACCTTGAAATATTATGATGCTTCCGATGCATTGGCAGTTGCGGTTTGTCATCATTTTAACATCCAAGGAGTTCAAGTAAAATCCACCGATATCAAAACAGGAAAAGCGAAGAAGTCAGCGAGCTGGGACTCATTCATCAAAGACAATCCGGGAAGAGTTAGTGGATAAAATAGCGGAAATTAGTTTGAGGTTTTTTGTTGAAGGTTTAATGTTTCCAGAGCAACAAAAATCCAGCCAATGGCAAGAACAATAGCAACTTTACAACATGAAATGCACCGACATAAAGATCTAGTCCAAGATGGCAAAAAACAATTCCTGCAAATAAATACAATGCCCAGCGCTCACGAGACCAAATGAAAGACAAGGCCATGAACAAAATGATTGTTAAAAAAACATGCGCTGCAGGGTAGAGCAATCCATAAGGCGCATAAGCACCTGTAAAGGAGTACAGAATATCATAAATACCCGCGCCAAACAACAACCCTATTAGAATCTTAAAAAGATTTTCTTTCAATTGCGTCGGTTTTTGTTCAACCATTGTTTTTCATTTGTGCGATGATTTTTCTTTGTGCTTCTGATAATTCTTCTTTCGTTGGACTGAGTTTTCCCCTGGTAAAATTTAAGTCATCAGCCGAATTAATTGGCACAAGGTGCAGATGAGCATGCGCAACCTCCAATCCAATAACAGAAATGCCACAACGCTTGCATGGAAATGCCTGTTGAATGGCTGATGCAATGGGTTTGGCGAATGTTAGGATTGAAGAAAGCTGCTCTGCTTCCATGTCAAAAAAATAATCCACTTCTTTTTTTGGTACAATCAAAGTATGGCCTTCTACCAAAGGAAATGCATCTAAAAAAGCAAAAAATAGTTCATTTTCGGCTATTTTGAACGAAGGGATTTCTCCAGCAATGATTTTAGAGAATATGCTTGACATGATTGAATGAATCAAACGGTTATTTTATCTATCGAGAATACCAATTTCCCATTGGGCGCTATAATTTCAGCTTCGTCTCCAACCCTTTTCCCCAACAACCCCTTTCCTATTGGTGAGTTTACTGAAATTTTAAACAATTTCAAATCAGCCTCTTTTTCAGAAACCAGCTGATATGTCATCGTCTTTTTTGTAGCCTTATTTGTAATTGAAACCTTAGTCAAAATTGACACCTTACTTGTGTCAATCGTAGATACATCTAAAATACGTGCATTTGCCAATTCTGTATCCATCCTGCTGATTCTTGCTTCAAGCAGACCCTGTGCATCTTTCGCTGCATCATATTCAGCGTTTTCCTTCAGGTCACCTTTCTCCCTTGCTTCTGCAATGGCACGAGAGGCTGCTGGGCGCTCTACACCTTTTAAATGCTGTAACTCAGCCTTCATTTGCTCGAGAGTCTCTTTGGTTACATAGATTACATCGCTCATATAGTGCTTTTTCTTGCTGTTCTTAAAAAATAGCAACGCCTCAGATGGATCTGAAGCGTTGCTTGATACAAAAGTAGTGAAATTTTCGAAAATCAGTGTGTTACACAATCCCTAACTTCAAGAGAACTACTTGCGCCATCTTTAGCAAGGCCTCATGACTGTATCCTGCAATATGAGGAGTGATGAGCACATTATCCCATTTTGAAAGTTCTTGAAACTGCTCCACTTCATCTACTGTATATGTACTAAAATCTTCATTCTCCAATACATCCAAGCCAACGCCTCCAACCAATCCAGACTCCATTGCACGAATCAAGGCGCCCGTATCCATGACCTTCCCCCGGCAAAGGTTCAAAAACAAGGGAACTCGTTTTAATCCCTTGAAAAAAACATCATCAGCAAAATGAAACGTTTCCCTTGTTAAAGGGAGATGCAGAGTGATTACATCTGAATAAGTTAAAACCTCGTGCAGGGTTGATTCTACCACATGCCCACCACCAAAGCCTTTTTTGTATTTGTCATGTGCCATTACTTTCACATTAAATGATGCCAATAAATCAGCTACCCTTCCACCAGTATTACCAAACCCAATGATGCCAACTGTTTTGCCTCCTAATTCAGTACCTCGGTTTTCATCGCGCAGCCAAATGCCTTTTTTTACTTGATTGTTGGCAGCAGCTATTTTATGCAAAAGTGAAAGCATCATTCCCAACGTATGTTCCGCTACAGCATCACGGTTGCCTTCTGGACTGCTTACACAGCGAACACCCTTGGCCTCTGCATAAGCTACATCAATCATTTCCATGCCACTCCCCAACCTGCCAATCCACTTTAATGATGTAGCTTGGTCCAACAATCCTTTGTCAATTTTTAACCTAGTTGTTACGATCAATCCAACATAGCCTGAGACCACTTCCGCCAACTCTTTATACGTTATGTCAAAGGCCTCCACAACTTCATATCCCGCCTTTTCAAGCTCAATCCGAAGATGCGAATGGGCATAGGCGGTAATCATTACCTTTAAACTCATTGCATCATGTTTAGGATGTTTACAAAGTCTTGAACAGACAATTGCTCCGCTCTTTTTGAAAATATTTCATCTTGCAACACTTCTTTCTTCAAATATGGCTTTAATGGATTGCGCAATTGCTTTCTTCTCTGGCCAAAGGCAGTTTTGACCAACATGAGAAATTTCTTGAAATTCGCTATCTCATAAGGATTTCCAATACCCGTAAGCCTGATGACACCACTCATTACCTTGGGAGGTGGGTCAAAACATTCCTGTTTTACATCAAATAAATACTCGGTTTTAAAAAAAGCCTGGGTCAAAACGCTTAAAATGCCATAGTCTTTTGAACCCGGTGATGCACATATCCTGACGGCAACCTCTTTTTGAAACATTCCCACCATCGTCTCCACCAAATCCCGCCATTCAATCACCTTAAAAACGATCTGGGTTGATATGTTGTACGGAAAATTCCCTATCATGGTAAAACGATCATCAAATGGCAACGATGCATCCAATATGCTTTCTTCGAGTAACTTTCCCCTGATTAAAGGGAATCGCTTCTCAAGATATTCAACTTTCTCCCTATCGATTTCAATGGCCTTGAAATCAATGTTCGGTATTGCCAATAAATGTGAAGTAAGGGCACCTCCACCCGGACCAACCTCCAACAATCGGGAAAAGGGAGCTGATTGAAGCCCCTCAACGATGCTCAAGCATATTGTCTTGTCTTTCAGAAAGTGCTGTCCTAGCGATTTTTTTAACGTATACATCTGTCCAAAATTAAGACAAAGATCCCCGTTTTCATTGTACCTTTATCCTTCATAAGAAAAGAAAGAAAATGAGTGCACAAAAAAGACCTGTGGTTGGCATTTCGGTAGGCGACTTAAATGGTATTGGGATTGAGTTAATCATCAAAACCTTTTCGGACAACCGCATCATGGATTTTTGCACACCCATTGTATTTGCATCTAATAAGGTGCTGAATTTTTATAGAAAGTTAAGTCCGGACGTATCAATAAATTACACCAGCATCAAGGAGATTTCACGCGCAATCCCCAAACAACTCAATGTCATCAATGTGTGGGAAGAAGATGTTGACATTCAACCTGGGCAGATGAATGAAACTGGTGGAAAATACGGCGTTCGTTCTCTTCAGGCTGCTGTTCAGGCCCTCAAGGAAAAAACCATCGATGCCCTGATTACTGCGCCCTTGCACAAATTTACAATGCAAAGCAGCGAGTTTAACTTCACCGGACATACCCCTTACTTACAACAAGCATTTCAAGCAGAAGATGTGCTTATGCTCATGATTGCTGAAAACATGCGTGTTGGTTTACTAACCGAACATGTAGCCATTGGCGAAGTGGCAAAGCAAATCACAAAAGAAAAAATCATTCAGAAAATAAATTTGCTAAAGAACAGCTTAAAAAAAGATTTTGGGATTGAAAAACCTAAAATTGCAATTCTTGGACTCAATCCACATGCAGGTGATGAAGGTTTGGTAGGCAAAGAAGAAAAAGAAATCATAAGACCTGCCGTTTTGGAATCTAAAAAAAACGACGTCATTGTAATGGGGCCTTATAGCGCAGACGCTTTCTTTGCGAGAGGAAACCACGAGAAATTTGATGCAGTCCTTGCCATGTATCACGACCAAGGCCTCATCCCTTTTAAATCTTTGGCTATTGGCGAAGGCACAAACTTTACAGCAGGCCTACCAGTTGTTAGAACATCTCCTGATCATGGCACAGCTTTTGACATTGCAGGAAAAAACAAGGCAGATGAGTCCTCATTTAGAGCAGCTGTGTTTGCAGCCATTGAAATTTGTGACACAAGAATCAGTTACGACGACATGAGAAAAAATCCAATGAAAAAGATATCTGCACGCATGCTGGCCAATGTTGTAGACGAAAGGATTGATGAATAAAAAATTGAACCAACTAAAATAAGCGAGTATGAAAAAGTTATTATCCACGCTATTTTTTTTAACTGTCATTTCTACCATTTCCAATGCTCAATCCGAACCATCGGATGTAAAAAAAAGCATTTTCAAGGTAAATCTAACCGGATTAACGTTGAACAATTATGGATTCCAGTTTGAGCAAGTCCTTAAAAAAAGATTATCAGTGGCAGTTGCTTATAGAACAATGCCATTGGGTAAAATTCCTTTCAAAACACAGATCATAAACCAAAGTACAGACCCGATTGCTACAAGGGATGCTTTAGATGCGCTAAAATTCGGAAATTCAGCAACAACTGCAGAAATAAGAATTTATGCAGGAAAAAAAGGATATGGCCGCGGATTTTACATTGCCCCGTTTTATAGAAACGGTAAATTTAAGGGAGAAGGCATAAGTTTCGATTATACCAATACAGCAAATACCACAAATACCATCACCCTTTCAGGAGAGTTAAAAGGAAATACGGTGGGACTTCTTCTAGGTTCACAATGGTCACTTGGAAAATATATTTGCCTAGATTGGTGGATCATAGGACCACACTACGGAACAGCCAAAGGATTGCTTTCTGGTAAGTCGAGTGTACCCCTTTCTCAACAAGAACAGACAAGTTTAACTCAAGAGCTTGCAAATTTCGACGTGCCCTTTACCAAAGAAAGTTATGTTGTTACTGCCAATGGCACCACCATCAAACTGGATGGCCCTTGGGGTGGTTTAAGGGCAGGGCTTCTACTTGGAATAAAGTTTTAATCCAAGTAGAAGCCCAATTTTTTGAAATAGATTTTATCCTTTGTTGATTACATAAGAAAGATATCTTATTTCAATTATTCCCTTGTTAGGGAGACCTTTCTTTTCCACTTTTTTATTGGCAGCGACGCCTTCATACTCAAGAGTTACTGCTTTGGGCAAACTAAATTCCTTTGTATTGAATAACATTTTTACATTGTCTGGTAATCCCCATTGGGCATATTTGCCGTAATCAAGTTCCAACTCATAGGTACCATTTTGCTTGCTTGTAGCAATTGCTTTTTTAATGAGTAAATCTGCTTCATTGATATACAATGTAAGGATGATCAAATCAGCGCTTTCTGTATTGGGCACCAACTTCAAAACAACAGTGGGCGAGCCTTTCCACACTGCATTACCGCCAGGAATAACCACATAGTTCCCTTCAAGGATCAACGAATTTAAATTCACACTCATCCCACCCTTGGGTAAAATGGATATTCCCCCCTCTTTTTTAATCTCAAATTTATCAGGATACTTATACGAAACACTCACCTTTGAAATGGGCAGTTTCAAAAAAGCAACATCAGTTTTCAGTTGAGCTACAGCAAAATAATCCTTCACTTTAGCCAATTTTTCTTTCAGTTTGCTAATCAGAATATCACCAGGCTGGGCATAAATTTGTTGAAATCCGAATAAGATGAATAGGGTAAAAATAATTTTTTTCATGTAATTTTTTGGAACCGCAAAGTTACAAAAAATTAGCCCAAAAATGAATCTGCCTCCCTATACGCTTTGATCAATGCCAATTCACCCTCAATGCCTTTGATCGAATTTCCATGCTCCATTCCCAAAATGCCTTTGAACCCTTTTGAATGTATGTGTTTGAAAATATTCTTGTAATTCATCTCCCCAGTTCCTGGTTCTTTCCTACCGGGATTATCGCCAATTTGGATATATCCAATTTCTGACCAACAACGATTCATGTTTGCGATAATATCACCCTCATTACGTTGCATGTGATACATATCAAACAAAATTTTGCAAGCAGGACTGTTCACCGCTTTACAAATCATGTACGTTTGGGTTGAATGCCTCAAGAACAAATCAGGATTATCACTCAACGGTTCAAGAACCATGACAAGTCCGTTTTTTTCCAAAACCTCAGAACCCAACCTTAAACTTTCAATCACATGTGCAGTTTGGATATCCATCGGTTGTGATCGATCAAAATTTCCTGGCACAACGGTCATCCATTTTGCGTTACACCTCTTGGCAACTTCAACAGCCGTTTTACAATCACGGACAATTACATCCTTGAATTCCTGCTTTCCTGAAGCCAAGCTTAATTTCCAATGCCAGCTGTCGGTTGTAACAACAAACACACCCATATCCATCCCTAATTTAGCAAGGGTATCTCCAATGCGTTTTTGCTCGTCAATGCTTCTTCCCATCATGCCATTGTCCTCAATTGAACGAAAGCCCTGGTCGTAGGCAAATTTGATTTGATCAACAAAATCCTTCCCTGCATGTGCAGCAAACATGCCATCATGAAAGGCATAATTCAAGTTGAATGTCTTTGATTTTTCTGTGCCTTGTGTATCAGCGGCAAATCCATTTAGTCCTGGAATGATTGCTGCTCCTGCCAATGTTGTGTTCCTGAGAAATCCCCTGCGTTGCATATCGTTGAAATTTGAGAGATGAATAATTTTTTTACATGTACAATTTACTTAAAATTGCATTAAATAAATTGTATTGAAAAAATATATCGCCTATTTACACTTGACTATTTGTTTATTGGCCGCTGGAGCAGTCTTCAGCCAAACGCCTACGAAAAAACAAGAAGAAATCGTATTACCTGATTCTGACAAGAAAGTCAAATTGGTTTATTTGCCTGAAGGTTCCTTTATGATGGGAAGCAATACCAGCATCAATGCAAATGAAAAACCTGCTAAAAAGGTTCATGTTTCTGCTTTTGCAATTGGTGCTTTTGAAATTACACATGATCAATTCAATGTTTTTTACAGAGACGAGAATACCTCCCAAGGTTCTAAGTTAGATGCTGTAACAAGACCAACGGCCCAATATATCGACCTAAGCTGGAACATGGGTAAAGATGGAGGATACCCTGTTAACAGCATGAGTGTTGACGCCGCCATGATGTTCTGCAGGTGGCTTTATAGTAAAACAGGCGTATTCTACAGACTTCCTACCGAGGCCGAATGGGAATATGCTTGCAGGGCTGGAAGCAAAACAAATTACTTTTTCGGAAACGACCCAACATTGCTCACGCAATACGCTTGGTTTAAAAACAATAGCAAAGAAAAATATCAAAAAATTGGTACAAAAAAACCAAATGCGTGGGGGCTTTATGATATGATTGGAAATGTAGCAGAGTGGACGATGGACCAATACGATCCTGAATATTTGAAAAAATTGGGAGACAGCACAAGCAATCCCACAATTGCACCCACAAAACGATATCCGAGAAGCATACGAGGTGGCTCTTATGTTGACAATGCAGCATCATTGAAAGTTTTCAGCCGTCAGTTTTCTGACGTTGATTGGAACAAAAGAGATCCCCAAATTCCCAAAAGCAGGTGGTGGTTAACCGATGGAGCATTCGCGGGTTTCAGAATAGTTAAACCAAATCTTCAACCAACTGCGGAAGAAGCCGAAAAATTTTATAAATTGTATCTCGGTAACTAAAATCAAAAAACAACAACGATGCCAAACAACAAGAAATCATTAAATGAAAATCGGCGCGATTTCATGAAACAAAGCAGTCTTCTCGCAGGCGGCTTAATCGCCGCTCCACTTCTCAGCAATGCAAACTTTTACTCTGGTTCCAGTGATGTCATTAAGGTAGCCCTAATTGGCTGTGGAGGCAGAGGAACAGGTGCAGCAACACAGGCATTGTTAAGCAAACAGAATATCAAGATTGTGGCAATGGCTGACGCATTCAGGGATAGAATCGACAGAAGCTACAAAGAACTTACTGCTGATGACATGTCTGACTCTGGTATCAAAGGAAACTTCAAAGCCATGATTGATGTTCCTGAAGAAAGGAAATTTGTAGGATTTGATGCATACCTAAAAGCAATACCTCTTGCAGATGTTGTAATACTTACTACCCCTCCAGGTTTCAGGCCCATCCACTTTGAAGAAGCCGTGAAACAAAACAAACACATCTTCATGGAAAAACCTGTTGCCACAGATCCTGAAGGTGTTAAAAAAGTATTGGCTGCAGCGGAACTAGCCAAAAGCAAAAAGCTGAATGTTGTGGTTGGACTACAAAGACACTACCAAAATTCATACCGCGAATTATTCAAACGCAAAGACATGATCGGCGATATCACCTCAGCTCAAGCTTGGTGGAACAACGATGGTGTTTGGGTGAATGAAAGAAAAGAAGGAATGACAGAAATGGAATACCAAATGAGAAACTGGTATTATTTCAACTGGCTTTGCGGCGATCATATCAATGAGCAACACATCCATAATCTTGATGTTATCAACTGGTTTAAAGGTGGACATCCTGTGAAAGCGCAAGGTATGGGAGGAAGAGAAGTGAGAAAAGGAAAAGACCATGGAGAAATTTTCGATCACCATTTTGTTGAATACCACTATGCTGATGGTTCTATTTTAAACAGCCAATGCAGGCATATTCCAAAAACCTCAGCAAAAGTTGATGAACTTCTCATCGGAACAAAAGGTAAAATATTCTGTGGCGCTGCAAATATCCGCGACCACAAAGGAAACATCATGTACCAGTTTGATAAAAAAACAGAAAACAATGGTTATCAAAATGAGCACGATGAACTATTCGCAGCAATAGCAAAAGGTGAATACAAATTTGCTGATGCTGAAAACGGAGCTCATAGTACCATGACTTCCATTCTTGGTAGAATGGCAACCTACAGTGGACAAGTAATTGAGTGGGACAAAGCCCTTAATTGTGGATTAAACCTGCAACCCTCTGGCTATACTTGGGATACATTGCCAAAATCTTTGCCGGACGAAAATGGTAAATACAAAGTTGCGGTACCAGGTGTGACGAAGTTCTATTAGTTTAAAAGTTTAAGGTTTAAAGTTTAGGTTGCTTGAGTCGAAAATGCAACCAAACTTTCATTACCTGATATAACAAAGTTCTATTAGTTTAAAAGTTTAAGGTTCAAAGTTCAGGTTGCATCATTCAAAAAATACTACCCAAACTTTAAACCTTAAACTATAAACTATTTAGTTGGTTCTAAACAAATTAACCGGCAAGCCTTCATTGCTCAACAAATTCGGTGTGGCGATATTGTTAAAGCCAAACCTCACGTTCACAGGATTCTTAACTTCTTTGCTATAAACCAACACAGTCTTGCCTTCAATTTTAACTGTGGCGGGTACAAATTTATTGTCGTCTCCAGCGATGTAAAAATCAGTTGCTTCTAGTCCACCTTTTGTGGTCAATCCAGTTGGAACATTTTCAAAAACTATCCTTATTTTTCCTTTTTCAACTGAGTGCGATTTATAAACAGGACTCTTGTAATCCAACCCTTTCACTCCATAGGTTTCTGAAAGAGCCCATTTAGCAAGCCTTTCAGCCACCAATATCTTTTCCACAGGATGAATATTATTTACATCTGAAACAAGGTCACTAATCACTACCATTCCTGTGCTTGGATGCAACCCAGATTGCGTTTGTGCTTCCCTCAGCAAAGCCCCATTGATGTTGTCATTTCCGTAATTATAAGGTGCAATCTGCACAAAATAAAAGGGGAACGCTTTTTGCCATTCTTTCCTCCAACTATCTATCATCTTGGTAAAAAGCTTTTGATAAGTTTGGTTGGTAAGAACATTGCTTTCACCCTGATACCAAATGGCACCTGCTATCTTATAATTTATGATCGGATATATCATTGCATTGTAAATCAATCCGGGCTTATTGGGCCACCATGCTGCGGGGCTGATCTTATCAGAAGCCGCCTTCAAAATCGGGTCGGATTCAACCACTTCCTTTGGCGTCCAAACCTCAGCGGGTGTTCCTCCCCAATTGGAATTAATCAACCCAATTGGATAATTCAACCTATTGGTAAGCTGCTTCCCAAAGAAATATCCAATGGCACTGAAGTGCAGCATATCCTCTGGATTACAAACCACCCACTTGGCAACAACATCATCTTGTGGTGTTTCTGAGGTAGATTTTGGTATGTAAAAAAACCGAATTTTTGCATTTGTTGCATTGGGAGATTCATCCTTAGATTGCTGAAGATCTTGATCGGCACACCATTCCATGTTGCTTTGGCCACTGCAAACCCAAACTTCCCCTACCACAACATCTTCCAAAATGATTTCATTGTTTGCCTTTATCTTAATCGTGTATGGACCACCAGCTTCAGGCGTTTTTATTTCGGTCATCCACCTGGCACCACTATTGCCATACGTTTCATACTTTGTAGTATCCCAACTTGTTGTAATAACAATTTTTTCAGAAGCAGAGCACCAACCCCAAAGTTTGACGGTTGACTTCTGCTGAAGAACCATATGAGAGCCAATAATAGCAGGAAGCCTCACGTTGGCATGCAACGAATAAGCTAGTAAAAAGAGAACTGTAAGTACTAAAAATGATTTTTTTTTCATGTGTCAAGTTTTTTGCAAGTTGAATTTACTCTAATTATTCAACTCGGCAATAACCCACATGAAATTATCAAGAAAGGATGTCCTTACGCTTGAACACAATGATAGAAGCCCACAACAATCCAATAATGTGCAAAACTAAAATACCTGCAGACATCATCACGGCAGATAAGTTCTCTATGGAACCTACAATCTGCTCGTTATTTGCGTCTACTTTAATATCAAAAAACCCTTTCCAACCCAACATGTGACTTGTAAAAAGGAATGGTTTTAGTTGATTGAAGATTGGAAGGTCCAATGTATTCATGATCGTAAAAACAATGATGATACTCATGCTACCCATAATTGGTCCAATGGAATTTTCCGCAAAAACACTCAGGAAGAATGACAATGCTGCCACAGTTAACATGGCAATGATTGCAAATCCAAATGCTGCTATGTACCTCCACATAACGTCGGATGACAGGATTTGTGTAATCATGTCACTTTTCAAAATGAGCATATCATCCACACCAAATATCATCATGGAAATTCCCAGAGACCATAATGCCATCCATAATAATAGCACAAATGTATAGATGGAAGCGGCTGTAAACTTACCCATGAGCAATACTGTTCTGCTGACGGGTTTCGTTAAAATCAGCCTTAAAGTGCCGATGCTGGCTTCTCCTGAAACCATGTCTCCTGCCACCAATGATACCAACAAAGGCAAGTTAACAAGCAACGTTTGCAATATGATGAAGGCCATCAAATAACCATTTAGAATTTTTCCTTTCAGATCAAAAGTGTCTGAAAGCGACCTTAAGCCAAACGACAAATAAGTTTCTCCATCGGTGTAGAAACCAAGTTGAATCAACCCAACTACAACAGCTACCACTGCAAAAGCTATATAGGTTCTAGGATTCCTGAAAATTTTATAAAGCTCTATGTATACGATTCTACTATACTGCATGTTCTGTTGTTAATGAAAGAAAATAAGCCTCTAGTGAATTAACTGATTTTACACCCACCAATGCCACACCCTGATCTACCAAAAACTTAGTAAGTTCGGGAATCATGGAACGTTCTGCATCCACCACTACCCTGTCTTTCGTTGAATTGACCAAAGAACTGGCCCAAAAAGATGTCAATAAGATTTTCTTCGCAGTGGAGTTATCAAGAGTTTCGATTTCCAATTGAACTTTACCAGGATTGAGCAACTCGCTGACCTTACCCTCAACAACCTTTTTCCCCCTATTGATAATCAACATACTATCAGCTATCTGCTCTACCTCTGATAATAAATGTGATGAAACAACAACTGTTTTTTTCTTATCCCTACTCAGCATAAG
Source organism: Chitinophagaceae bacterium (assembly GCA_044350285.1). Taxonomy (GTDB): domain Bacteria; phylum Bacteroidota; class Bacteroidia; order Chitinophagales; family Chitinophagaceae; genus Pollutibacter. The sequence goes on from JBILHX010000019.1 coordinate 23,636, forward strand.
AATTAGATTTCTGATATCGGTAATCCCCTGTGGGTCTAGACCATTCGTTGGTTCATCCAAAATAATTAAATCTGGATTATGTACCATCGCAACTGCAATACCCAAACGCTGCTTCATCCCCTGAGAATATACCTTAACTTTATCATGAGCCCTACTTTCCAAGCCCACAACAGCCAATTGTCGCATTATTTCCGACTTGCTTAAAGACAAACCACTGTACTTTGAAAATAAATTCATATTCTCAACTGCACTCAAGTACTTATACAAATCTGGCTTTTCAACAACTGCGCCAGTTCGTTGAAGTATGTTTTCACGGTCTTGATTAATGTCTTTCCCGAAAATTTGGATGCTGCCACTCGTTGGTTTTATCAAAGACAACAACATCCTGATTGTTGTAGATTTACCGGCACCGTTCTGACCAAGAAAACCATAAACTTCACCTGCATTTACGCAAAACGATAGGTTGTCAACCGAAGTAAAGTTGCCAAATTTCTTTGTTAAATTATCTACTTGAATATCCAAATTGAGATAGTTTTGAGGGTGAAGTAGTTGAATCGGTTGAAGGGGTTGAAGAGTTGAAGGTTTAAAGTTTATCGATTGTTCAGCCGATATTTTTCCTAGATTTCAACAATCCTTTTTTGATGAAATTTATTATAAAAAAAGTCCGAATTAAGATAACCCGGACTTTTTTTATTCAACTTAGGGTTCTAATATTTAACTTAATAAACAATAAACCTTCGAACAATAATTGCTATAAACTAAACTTTAAACCCTAAACACAAAACTACTTATATTGACTCATCAAACCTTTTGCCAATTCCGTCATTGTCTTTAGTCCGACTTCAGGTAAATTACCTTTTTTGAATTCGGCAAGAATTTCAGGATGTTTATTTTCCATTTCCATCAAAAAGTTCTCTTCAAATTCTCTTACAAATTTAACTGGAACGTCCTTCAAAACACCTTGTGTTCCAAGGTAAATGATAGCAACTTGCTTTTCCACAGAAACTGGTTGGTATTGACCTTGTTTAAGAATCTCAACGTTTCTTGCACCTTTGTCAATTACTGACTTAGTAGCAGCATCTAAATCTCCTCCAAACTTGGAGAATGCTTCCAACTCACGGTAAAGAGCCTGATCAAGTTTCAAAGTACCAGAAACCTTTTTCATGGATTTAATCTGTGCGTTACCACCAACACGGCTAACAGAGATACCTACGTTGATAGCAGGACGAATACCAGCATTAAATAAATTGGATTCCAAGAATATCTGCCCGTCTGTAATCGAAATTACATTTGTTGGAATATATGCAGAAACGTCACCAGCTTGGGTTTCAATGATAGGCAAAGCCGTTAAAGAACCTCCACCTTTCACAAGGTGTCTGATTGACTCAGGAAGATCATTCATTTTAGCAGCTACTTCATCCTTGCTGATTACTTTGGCAGCCCTTTCTAGCAAGCGACTGTGCAAATAAAACACATCACCAGGGTATGCTTCACGTCCAGGAGGGCGACGCAATAGAAGAGAAACCTCTCGGTAAGCAACAGCTTGTTTGGAAAGATCATCATAAACAATCAAGGCAGCATTTCCTGTATCACGCAAAAATTCTCCAATTGCAGCTCCTGCAAATGGTGCGAAGAACTGAAGAGGCGCTGGTTCAGCTGCAGACGCAGCAACAATGATGGAATATTCCATAGCACCATTGTCTTCCAACGTTTTCATAACACCTGCAATTGTAGACGCTTTTTGTCCAATCGCTACATATATACAAAATACAGGCTTTCCTGCTTTGTAAAATTCTTTTTGGTTGATGATGGTATCAATTGCGATGGCAGTTTTACCTGTCTGACGATCACCGATAATCAACTCCCTTTGTCCACGTCCAATTGGAATCATGGCATCAATGGCTTTTAACCCTGTCTGCAATGGTTCCTTCACCGGTTCACGGAAAATTACACCTGGCGCTTTTCTCTCAAGCGGCATTTCATATAAATCACCAACGATAGGACCTTTCCCATCAATTGGTTCACCAAGCGTGTTGATCACGCGTCCTACCAACCCCATACCGGCTTTGATAGATGCAATCATTCCTGTACGCTTTACCTTAGAACCTTCTTTAACGCCTGCACTTGAACCCATCAATACCACACCTACATTGTCCTCTTCAAGGTTAAGTGCAATTGCCTTTACTCCTGTTTCAAACTCAACCAGTTCACCTGATTTTACATTGTTCAAACCATATATACGTGCTATACCATCGCCTACCTGCAACACACTTCCAACCTCTTCCAATTCAGCGGAAGTATTGAAGTTGCTCAGTTGCTGACGTAAAATCGCTGATATTTCATCTGGCTTAATGTCTATCATAAATGCTTATTTAAATTGTATTCAATTTTTTTCTTATCTGATTTCTTGAACGTACATGTTTTTTACAAACTGACGCTTGATAACCTGAAGGTCATGCCTGATGCTTGCATCAAAAAGCTTATCATCAATTTGTACAACCAATCCGCCTATCAATGATGCATCAACATGCTCATTTAGTTCAATTGTTTTATCAATCAACATAACATTTTGTTGCAATATGCCTTTAATCGAAGTTTTTATTTCATCCGATAAAGGCATCGCAGTTGTCAATTCCACTACCTGAATTCCTTTGTGGATTCGGTACATGTTCATGAATGCCGACACAATCTCCTTAATAGCAATAGACCGTCCTTTGGTAAATACTAACTTAAAAAAAGAAGTTGTAAGCGGCTGAACATGGCTTGAAAACACAGCATCAAATACACTGCTTTTCTTTTCCCCGGTGATGACTGGAGAAACCAGCAATACTTGAAGTTCAGGATGTTTAACGCCGTTTATGGTATCCAAATCATTCTTAACCTCTTCAACCTTGCCTGTTTCAAGGGCCAAATCAAATAGGGCTTTTGCATATCTCTGAGCAACTTTAGTTTGACGCATATTTCTTATTTTCCAAACTGATGAAGTTCACCAGCCATCTGCTGAATATATTTTTCCTGATCTGCCTTGTTTTCAAGTTGCTTGCGAATCACTTTTTCTGATATCTCAATCACCATGTTTCCAATCTGGTTTTTTACATCAGTAAGCGCAGCCATCTTCTGTGTTTCTATGGATGCAACCGCATCTGAAATGACCTTAGCCGCTTCTGCCTTGGCTTGTTCCTTGGCATCACTGATTAACTTTTCCTTCATTTCCTTTGCTTCTTTCAACATCTTAGTCCTTTCTTCTCTTGCCTGAACCATGAGTGCTTCATTCTCATTCTTCAACTGAGCCATTTCTGCCTTAATCTTGTGAGCAGATTCAAGAGAATCAGCAATGCCTTTTTCACGGTCATTTAAGGACTGTATGATGATTTTCCATGCAAATTTTTTCAAAATGAAAAACACAAGAAGAAACGCCACAAGCGTCCAAACCAACAAGCCTATACCAGGAGTTAACAAACCCATAATCCGTATTTTGATTCAAATAATTTTAAATAACTGCATCCTCCGCCCTGTGCTTTGGATGCAGTTTAAATTTTCGGCAATACATGCATTACTGCATCATACCGCGTGCACTGAATTGATTATTTCAATACAGCCAATAGACCAGCGATTACTGCGAAAAGGGCAACACCCTCAACGAAAGCAGCAGTCAAGATCATGTTCGCACGAATGTCGTTAGCAGCTTCGGGCTGACGGGCAATTGATTCAACTGCACCTTTACCGATTTGACCGATACCGATACCGGCACCAATTGCAGCAAGACCAGCACCAATCGCACCACCAAGGTGAGAAAGGCTCATGTTTGTTGCAGCTTCTAGCATAATAGTCATAAGACTCATAATACTTGGTTTTAAATGAAAAATAAAAAGTTTTAGTGATGGCTTTTTTCGTCATGCCCACCTTCAAATGCCTGTCCGATGAAAACAGCGGTCAGGTTTGTAAAGATAAACGCCTGTATGAAAGCTACCATTATTTCAATTAGATAAATAAATACCGCAAAAGCAACAGATAAAGGTGAAAAACCCAAACCAGCAACAGCACTCATCGATCCAAAAATAAAAATCAATGTAATGAAACTCAAAATGATGATGTGACCGGCCACCATGTTGGCAAAAAGACGCACAATCAACGCAAATGGCTTTGTAAACACCCCCAATAATTCCACAGGAAGCATAATCAACAACCTTACCACAACAGGAACCCCAGGATACCAAAATATATGTCCCCAGAAATGCTTGTTTGTACTAAACAAAATAACAAATAACGATATCACCCCTAATACAACAGTAAAAGCTATATTCCCCGTCACATTTGCTGAACCAGGTAACAAACCGAACAAATTGTTGATCAAAATAAAAAAGAATACTGTTAACAAGTAAGGGAGGTATTTCTGGTATTTACCAGCCAAATTGGGCTTAGCTACTTCATCACGAACAAATGTAATAACAGGCTCAATTGCATTTTGCCATCCCTTTGGAGCAGATGTAACCCCAAGACCTTTTTTGTACTTGTTTGCGATTGAAATCATCAAAACACAAAGGATTAAAAGAGACAACATCATTTGAACTACATTCTTGGTGATTGACAAATCAAAAACCTGAACGTCAGCTTTTATTGCATGAATTTTATCCTCTTCCATCTTGTAACCAAGATATTCCTTGTGCCCATGCTCAAATTTTGAGGATGAAAAAACAGCCAGGCCATTTTGTGGTGAATACAAGATAATTGGAAGTGGAATGGAGACAGCCAACTCAGTACCATCTTTTCTCTCAATATCAAAAAAATGAAACTCATGGGAATCCTGAATATGCTCCATGATGATCTTGGCAGGATCCAACTTTTTCTCTCCTGCCTCTTCATTTGCCATGGTGGCACTTGAAAAAACAAGTAAAAAAATACCGAAACCCGCTACCAGTAAAGATTTAAGCCTCTTGATTCCCATACTTTTCTCCAAATTTTTGCAAAGATAGGGATGCCTAGAGTAAAAACCTTGTATTCCTTCTAAAAATCAGCTTAAAGGTTGCTGATCTTGCAAAATTTGTAGCCCGGCATAGGTCCCACCCAATCCGACGAGGGATTCATGCGACCCTGATTCAATAATATTACCCTTTTCCAATACCAAAATCCTATTCGCCTTTCTAATTGTTGACAACCTATGAGCAATAATGATGGACGTTCTACCGGCTGTTAATACATCAATGGCATGTTGAATCAATTTCTCCGTATGGCTGTCAACTGAAGAAGTGGCCTCGTCCAGAATCAATATTGCTGGCTTAAACAACAAAGCACGCATAAATGACAACAACTGCCTTTGTCCCATAGAAAGTGTTCCTCCGCGCTCCATTACATCATAATGATAGCCTCCAGGAAGCTGGAGGATAAATTCATGAATCCCAATCAATTTAGCGGCGCTCTCCACCTCTTCTCTGCTTATTGAGGGGTCTCTTAACGTTACGTTTTCATAAACTGAACCTGAAAACAAATAAACATCCTGTAAGACAACGCCGATCTGGCGCCTCAATGAGCTTAATGTGTAGGCGTTGATAGGTCTACCATCAATCAAAACTTCACCTTCAGTATGTTGATACAGCCTATTAATCAAATTGATGATGGTAGATTTCCCACTTCCTGTTTGTCCTACAATTGCCAAGGTTTCTCCCACACCTACCTGGAAAGAAATATTTCGCAAAACATGATTTCCTTCATTATAATAAAAACCAACTTCCTTGAATTCAATATTTCCCAAAATTTTATGTGCTTTTGCTTCAAGCGTATCTTCCAAATGGTCTTTATTGTCCAAAACCAACAACACCCGCTCTCCCGCCACCATTCCCATCTGCAATACATTGAATTTATCTGCAATTACCCTCAGTGGCCTAAACAACAGATTCAGCAGCAAAATGAATGAGACGATGTTTCCTGTAACTTGCAGGGCCTCAGCTTGATTCAGTTTGAAAGCATTCCTGGCAGCGAACCAAACCAACAATCCCATAGAAATCGCCAAAATAATTTCCACCACTGGAAAAAAAACGGAATAGGCAAAAATAGCCTGAATGTTCGCATTACGATGGTGCTTGTTTATTTCTTCAAACCTGTTTTGCTCTCTTTTTTCTGCAGTGAAAGCCTGTATAACTTGCATGCCCGAAATATGCTCCTGCACAAATGCGTTCAAGGATGCGATTGCATTGCGTACACTTATGAATGACTTGTTGACACTCTCCTTGAAAAAGTAAGTGGCCAACATCAAAAATGGAAAAGGGATGATACAAATCAACGTCAACTGCCAATTGGTATAAAACATGGCTCCTAAAATGGCAATAATTGATAAAAAGTCTGCCAATATGGGAATGAGCCCTTCCGAAAATATATCATTAATCGCTTCTATGTCATTGATTGTTCTGGTTGTTAATGTTCCTATTGGGGTTTTATCAAATTGGCGCAAGTTGAGTGACAGAATCTTTTCATAAACTTTTAACCGCATATCTTTCACCACCCTATGCCCCAACCAGGATGTAGTGTAGGAAAAAAAGAAACGCAAGACCGTTTCTACAAGCAAAATGGCAACCTGAATAAGCCCAATTGTAACCAAAAAACGCATCATTGCATCATCTGCCCCATTGTTTGAGGCATTGACTTTTTGCAATGTTTTATTGATTAAAATCGGTCGCAGCGGAGACAAAATGGCCAACAGGATTGCCAATGCAACCGACAAATAAAACTTGCCAGCATAGGGTCTTGCAAATGTATATATGCGTAACAGAAGCCTAAAATCAAAAATCTTTTTCTTATGATCGTCGCGTTGTTTTTTCATGTTTTATCTTTCTCTTCCTTTCACTGCATACTATTCGAAAACGCCTTGATAAACAAGGCCCCAAGATTTTTATGAGGGGGTATATAATTCCCAAAGCGCTCTTTTGCTACTCCTGCAGAAAATTGCTTTTCTAACTTGGCCCATATCGAAATCCAATCCACCCCCTCGCCTTTGCGCAATGACTCGGTGATTAATTTCAATATTGGGTCATTCACCAACTTGGTTCCAACTTCCTTTGATGAAATGATATGGGCTTCAGGACAAATATCCAACACCGAATTTAGGTTTTGAAAACCGCCACAGGAACCTAGCACTATAATCTTTGCACTTGATGGCAATTGACCAATTGTGTACTTTAAATGGTAACTATGTCCTCTGTGGATAACAACTGAAGGAAAAAGTGATTGTGTTGTTAAATACTCACTCAACAAGCCTTGGGCTTTTGCATCAGGATCATCACCATTTGAATTTTCAAAGGGCAAATTGGCAAAAATCCAAACGGGCTTGCCAATCAATGATTTTATTTCAACCCAATTTTCTTTTTTTGTAATCTTCCATTCTGTCTTCCCAGTGTAAATTGACATAAAATTGGCGAACGATTCTCGCCCATCTTTATCGCCATAAAAAAACACCTGCTGTATAATTCTGCCTGCACTATCAGACAAATCACTAAAATTCAATTTATACACAGGAGGTATGTGAAACCGGGCTGTCAACAACCCTGAACTATCATCGGCTGATGAAAACAAAAGTGAAAGAATATCATAGATAACTTCCCCTCGTTTATTGCCCTCGTTTTTCTGGATCTGAAGATTTGATTGAATTTCTTCCCTCAACAATTCTTTTATGCTCCCATTGTTTATACTGCTGTATGAGTCTGCAACGTCCACCGCGTCTTCCAACCCAAAACTCCGGTCTAACCCCCGCACAAAGGCCGTCATGAGCAATGATGAAGTAGAGTCTGACATTGATGCTAAAAATGCATCCAACCTGTTGTAGCCAGAGGCCATCTTGATAAACTTTCTAAACCGATCAAAACGAACATGCATTAACAAGGAATCGCCTGCATTTCGTGGAACAGCATTCATCATCCGATTATAAATTCCAGTGTAGCTGGAAGTATAAAGCACATCTTCTCCAGTCACAATTATATAGTATAGTTCCTGAAAACGCAGTGGCTTCAAAATCCTAAAACGAACTTCGTCTGGTTCATCGTGCAAGGCATTCACTTCATTGATGAAAATTTCTTCTGCTTTTTTTGCAATCATCCTACCCACTTCTTGATACAACACAGGCGTATCTCCGCGCCTCATATCATCCAAGAAACCAATTTGAGTATCCACCAACAACCGATAATATGTGAGTTCATTTAAAGAAGCATTTTTTATGCTATCATATTCAATCCTACCCTTTAAAATAGATGACATAAACGGGAAAATCAAGCGACCTGACTTGTCATCAGCCAGTTTTACCAGAAGCTCAACAGTTGGATCTTTAATCTGCCGAATCTTTTGTCCCAACCTGCTTAGCCCTGCACTTGCATAATCATAAAACTGCATAGGAAATGCGCTTGCAGAGAATATAATTAAACTATCTGCAAAGGACTCATCTAAGTATGGATCGATGGAAAGCAAGATTTTATCCGGATTCGCAGCTGCGTATTGTCTATAAATGAGCAGGCGGATATCCTTCAACTCTTTGTTATCATAGAAAATGGTGTTGAGGCCAAAAAACAGTTGGTTCACCTCCATTGATTGGCGATTAGCGATTGCCAGGAAACTACCAGCAGTTTTGTCTGCCACCATCAACTTCTTGTATGTTTCAAACAACACAACTCCTTGTCCAGCTTCAATGATACCTGATTTCATTGCAGCATCATATTTTTCAAGCAACAACAACAAACCCGTGAGGTATTTAACCTTGATGCGGTGATCCGTATTTTTATCTTGCTCGATAGCCAACTGTAAATCATCGGTTTGCCTAAGAAAAAAGTCAGTTAAAAGAAAGGCAAGGTCCGCATCAACCTTCCTTTGTAAGAATTTATCACTTGAGGGAGGCAATCCACAGAGGTTTTCCTGCTGTTTGTCAATATCCTCATGAAGCTTAATTCTTCTTATATCTATTGAAACCCTCCCTGTATCCTGAGCAGCAAAGGCTGTGGATAAGGAAACTAGGAAAAAAATGATGAACAATGCACTGATTCGAAACATATAGATACTGCAAAATTAAGATTAAAAAGTTTTGCAGAACGTGTTACGGTAAAAATGGGCTTTCTAAGGTTAAGTTTACTTAACAATTAAATAATCAAATATCCAGCACTTATCCCTCAGTCTAGGTTAATTTTATAAAAATAAATTGTTTCCATGGCAACCGAAACCAAAAAAATCCTGATTGTTGATGATGAGCCAGACATCTTGGAAATCATAACTTATAATTTACAAATCAACGGATACGATGTGCAAACGGCCAAAGATGGAGATCAGGGACTGCAAAAAGCAAGGGAATTTAAACCGGATTTAATCATCTTGGACATCATGATGCCCAAAAAAAACGGCATTGAGGTTTGCAAAATATTAAGATCTAAACCGGAATACGATGATACACTCATCATTTTTCTAACAGCATTAAATGATGAGCTGTCTCATGTAAAAGGATTGGAGTTTGGGGCAGACGATTACATCAGCAAGCCAGTTTCCCCTAAAATCATGGTATCTAAGGTTAATGCAATGTTTAGGAGGATCATCAAACCAGAGCAATCCAAAACAATTGAAGAAGGCGACATAAGAATAGACCCAGAGCAATATATCGTTTATTATAAAGAAACACCAATAAGTTTGGCCAAAAAAGAGTTTGAACTCCTCTATTTTCTTGCATCGAAGCCGGGACGGGTATTCCTAAGAAATGAGATTTTGAATCAGATATGGGGAAGTGAAGTGATTGTTGGCGACCGCACCATTGATGTTCAT
>JBILHX010000205.1:0-3292 GCA_044350285.1 Chitinophagaceae bacterium
CAAAGACAAGTACTTTTACAAGCGTGTGTATGCCAATTGTGTGAGGGCCAATGATTTTATTTTTAGCTTGCCTGAATTCGATGGACAAACACTTGCCGTAAATGGAGGCAGTCAGGGTGGTGCGTTGAGCATCGTTACTGCTTCTCTTGACAGCCGCGTTAAATACCTTGCTGCATTGTATCCTGCGTTATCAGACCTCACCGGATACACCAAAGGCCGTGCTGGTGGCTGGCCTCACATGATGAGCGAAACCAATTCGGCATATTCAAGCAATCCCAATGTTGTAACTACGCTTGCGTATTATGATGTGGTGAATTTTGCCAAAGGCATCAACATCGAAGGCTATTATACATGGGGTTTCAATGATGAAACTTGCCCACCTACCTCTTTTTATTCAGCTTATAATGTTATCAATGCGCCTAAACAAGCTTCCCTTTTTCATGATACTGGGCATTGGACATACCCAGAGCAACGAGCTAAAATGATCAAATGGCTGCTCTCTAAAATCAAAAAATAGCTACTGGTTACTTGGCCATGATATTTCAATGCCTTGCGATTGAAGAAAATGCTGAAACGCGCTGAGTGTTTCGGCATTTTCTCTTATTTGCCTTGGGGTCATGTTTTTTTCTTTGGCAAACGACAAAAGTATTCCCACTGCTTCTCCTATGCTCCATTCAACTGGATGCAACCGATAACATCCATTGGTGATATGCGTTGTTCCTATGTTTTTGTTTGCCGGTAGCAGGTTTTCCATGGTTTCTGGTATCAATGCACCCAATGGAATTTGAAAGGGCAGTGATGGAAAATCCACATAGTTTTTTCCTCCTGAACTGGGATGCAAATCAATATGATAATATCCGATTCCTACACTATCATAAAACGAGGCTGATTTCTTCCCTTCAACATCTCCTGCTGTTTTCAACCGTTGTTCTTTTCCTACATGTTCTTCTTTGATGGTAAACATCGATTTTATCCTTCTTGATTCCCTGATGTAAGGATACTTTGCCAATCCATCCTCCGTTCCCATCACATCCTTCCTCAACCGTAATCCTTCCCAACCTTTCCCGCCATCTGGCCTTGGCGCTTCTGTCTGCAACCAATACAGCAGCGAAAGGCTCAACTGTTTTGCTTGTGCAATGTGTTTGTTGAAATCTTTTTCTGTTGCACCAATAAGATCTCCCAGCATATAATCGTTCTGTGGCCAATTTACAATGCTGATGTCTCCTGCATAAGTGCCTTTTACAAAATTATCTTTGTTGATGATTCTCCTATAATTCCATAAGTTTAAAAGCTCTCCAGTTTTTATCCCTTCGGGATGAAATCCCAGTGATTTTGGTTGAAGGGTGGAGGGATTTGAATATTGAAGGCTCAATAATTTACCCGGCCAAGTTGGTTGAATGGATGGGATGTGGTTCTTCCAAAAGTCATAGTCTTTCGGCTTTTCAATCAAGTGATTTTCTCCCGGTACATAATCCATGGCAAAACACATGGTGAACGATTGGTTGTTGCTTTTGTCTGCTTCAACTGGTGCATGCAGTTCTCCTGTTTCTGAGAAGGATTCTGTTCCTGTTCTAAAAGCCGTTCCTGTCATCGGTAACAGTTCTCCCAATTCAGTGGCATCTACGAAATAGGGGGCTGATAGGTTTTTTGTTTTTCCTGTCCTTAAGTCCTTAATTACCAGCATCTTCACTTTATCGGTCGTGTAATCTGCCTTGATGGACTTGTGTTCCATCAACAACGTTAGTTTCCCATTGCTGATATAGGGTGAAAGCATGTCTGTAATAACGGCTACTGCCACCCTTGGCTCTGCACATAACCTGGATACGGCGCCGTCTCCAGGATTGAGATTCAACCTTTTTTTTGCATCTTCAGTCAATGGATAATGCCTTTTATAATATTCACGGATGGAACTGCGAAACTCTCTGTAGCAGGCCGTTGCGCCATGTGTTTCGATCCACTGATGCTCATCCGGTGGCACTCCTTGTGAGGTGATTTGTCCTCCCAACCAATCGGTCTCCTCCAATAAAATAACAGTTTGTTTATTCCTCAATGCCGCCATTGCTGCTGCCACACCGCCCAATCCGCCTCCTGCAATAATGATATCCGCATGGAGGATGCTTTCTGCTTTCATGACACCTGCTGATTGATTTGTATCCTTGTTGGTTCCTAATACGGGTGTTGTTGCAGCACCTGTTCCGATGGATAATAACCCGATGAAGTTCCTGCGTTTCATTGTATGCATGTTTATTTCTGTCACGTAAAGGTCATAAATATTTTTATCTCCTTGCCCGTTGCTTATTATTATAATTTTGCGGTTCATTCTATTTTAAGTTTTTTCTATGGGATCATTTTTACTCAGACTGTCTTGCTTGATTTTTCTATTCTGTTTGATAAACCAATCTGCTCATTCACAAGAAAGCACGCTTGATACAGTTGTTGTTACAGGCAGTCTACAACGCCAACTCGTAAAAGAAACGGGCAGAAACATCATTGTGATAAACAAGGCAGACATTGAAAGATTGCCTGCAAATAGTTTTGATGAATTGCTGAAATACATACCTGGGGTGGAAGTACAACAGAGAGGTCCACAAGGTGCTCAAAGCGATATTTCCATCAGAGGGGGAACCTTTCAGCAGGTTCTTGTGGTCATTGATGGGGTTAGATTGAATGATCCTATAACCGGGCATTTCAACAGCTACGTACCGATTCATCCAAAAGAAATCGAACGCATCGAAGTGTTGAAAGGCTCTGCTGCTGCGGTTTTCGGTCCAGATGCTGTTGGTGGGGTTATTCATGTTATTACCAAAAGCAATGCTGAAATCGCAAAGGGAAATGCTACTTTCGTCGAAGGCAAAGTTGTAGCGGGTAGCTATGGACTCTTCAACAGGTCTGCATTTGCATCAATTGTAAGAAAGAACAGCTATTTCTCGCTCGGATACCAAAAACAAGAGGCCACTGGCGTTCAAGGTCGTGGCACAACCGGGTTTTTTGAAAATGAAAATACGGTTCTTTCCATTGGACATGATTTCAACAACAAATGGCATTTGATGTTGAGGGCCGCGGTAGATAACCGCTACTTCAATGCACAGAATTTTTATACAACCTTTTTGAGTGATACCGCCAATGAAAGGGTTAATTCTACATGGCAGCAGCTTCATCTTTCCAAGAAGAGTGATAAAAGCAACATTGATGTGTTGGTGGGAACAAAACAACTCTCTGATATCTATTATTTCAGGCCTTCAACATCACCCAATAAAAACAAATCAAACCTTGCCACATTTCAATTCAATCA
>JBILHX010000206.1:0-3278 GCA_044350285.1 Chitinophagaceae bacterium
CATTTTTTTGAATTTACTGCTATTGCTAATTCCATTAAAGTCATTGTCCCCTTCTATTTCATTACCGTAATGATGAAACTCTGAACCATCAAGTGAAATCAAGCAAGACACTTTGGGGATCCTATTTGCTAAAATACTGCCCGCCAAACCTCCCCAACTATAACCGACTAACCCAATTCTATCGAAATCAACATTACTATCTCCCTTCAAAACATTTAATGTGGATATGGCATCATTAACTTGTTCCATTAGGTCTTCATTTTTCATTGTCATATCTCCAGGGAATCTTCCTATTGAACTTACCGAAACAACAATAAAACCTTTCTTTGCTAATTGCTCAAACAAAGTGAAATTTTCATAACTCATACCATTGAATGCAGAAAGGTAAATTACCAATGGATATTTTCCGGTAGCGGGTTGTGCATTTTTATAGGTGTCTGTTTTATAATTTAAGACCTTTGATGAATCCGAACATTTTAAGGATTCACAAAAAAATTGTGCGATTTGTTTAGCAAAGCCATTTCCAACATTCGAAGCGGTATAATAATTGGCTCTTGTTTCTAAAAGTCCCAAAATGTTTCTAAAATGAAGAGCCGTATCTTTTGATGAAATTGTTGCAGGATACCACATATCAATGTCAAGCGGCCTGTAATGCAAATAATCTGATGTATCAGTATTGGGTTTATAAATTCTTGAGGTGTCTTTTGTTTGTATTGTCTTAAACCCTGCTACAAAGTTATTGGCATCTCTGTTTTTTTCATTTGAACAACTAAATAAAACAAGGAGAATTAATGTGGCAAATAAATTCCTCATAGAGAATGATTAATATTTATTGGTCAAAAATATTGTTTAATGACCCACTATCCTACTTCTACATTTAGTAGCAACATTTTTTTAAAATATTTAACAGAATAATTGAATTGTAACTTCTTAAAAAATTATTTATTGTAATAAAAAAAATATGCAACCACCCAAACTCAATGACATACAAAAAAAAGCCATTCACCGAGGCGAATGGCTTGTTATAGGGGGTTGAGGTTAGTTGAAGAGGTTGAAGTCGAAGATCCCGAGAGTGCGTAGCCAATGAAATACAATTTAACCTTAAAACTATAGCGTTGGAAAGAGAAATAATACCCCTAGCAAAAACTCATTGCCAAATTTAGCCGAGTTTTTGAGTTCCGAACGAAACATAAACATCTTGTTGAGTGTATAATCAAACGATATAGACTTGGCAATATCTGTGAATGCATTGGGCATAATAATGGCATGTGGATCCGAATAATACTCTGCGCGTCCACTCATTCGAATGTTGGAATTTGGCTTCCAAGTAAGATAAATGAGTCCGCCATGCCACAACTGTCCGGATTCAACTCCAACATCCATTCCTATTGTCCAGGTAAGCTTTTTAGAAATAGGTATTTGGGCAAAATTATTCAAAAATGCACGAGTGCCTTTTCCCTCATTCCCAAAAAATTGACTAGCATTAAACTTCCATCCAGATTTCCCACTGTACAAAAATTGTGTACCTAGCGCAGGATTGAATTTTGCAATAGTCTGCCAACCTTTTAAAGCCAATACCCGAAATGACATATTTGGCTTTGGGCTATAATTCCATGCCAACCCAGTTTCATAATAAGGAGAATTCTCTGCTAGGTAACTTCTAGAAAAACAGTCATTCTCAATGTTTTTTGCAGATTCGAGACCTATATGAGATGGCAAAATTCCTATCATTATTTGATTGGTTGAATCTATTTGAAATTGAAGATTCAATTGATAAATCTGTTTCCAATATTTAGGTTCTGCGGCTAAATTTTTTTGTGCATAAGTCCCCATCATTACACCGCTTTGAAATTTCCATCGTTTTTTTTCTGCAAAAAATTCCACCATCCCCAAATTTAATGCAGGCTTATTAACGGAGGTATGATTATAAAATATGGGGGATTTAACACCTTTGGAAGAATTCAAATAATAGGCTTCAGCGTAAACATTTGATTGTATTTTCAATGAGTCAGAAGACTGACCTAGTGAATTAAAACTGATAGAAAGCAAATAAAAAAAGCCAATAATCCGTATAATCATCATGACTTATTTTACAAGAAAAGTATTAAAGTAGTATGCTTTGGTGTAAAGGTTTCCATACATTTTTATTCGTTCATTTTTGACTAAAAACTTTTCGTAATTTGAAACAAATGTAAATGTAGAAATTAAAACAATAGCAGTAGCATCTCATCTTCTGTTAATAACGAAAACGCAATGCCTCTATTGAAAAGGGGCATACTATCAAGTACAACCTTTTTACATCAGTCCCAGTTTCCTCGAAAGATTCAAATCCATTGTAGTCAAGTAATGTCCCTTGGCCGCATCATTTACAACAAACTGAATGTTGAAAATGAAAATTTCAAAGACAAAAAAAATCCTAACAAGAAACTTTTTATTTCAATTTTTGTTGGTCGTTTTTTTGCCAGAAATGATAATTTCCCTGTCTAATCAAAGTTCTAAAGCATTGATGTTCAATTTCTAAATTCATTTATTATTGGAATATCTTTGCACACCACTTATACCTACAATAAATTTTCTCAATATTTTAATTTATGAAAAGCATCATTTTTGTATTTCTGCTTGTGCTTGGATATGCTGATCTAGATGCTCAGACAACAATTAAATTAATAATTAAAAATGCCGATTCCAAAGAACCTCTTTTGGGGGCTACAGCAAAAATTCCTGAACTTAATAAAACCAGTCAGTCAGATAGTTCCGGTATCGTAGTATTTCAGTCGCTTCCAAATGGAACCTATTCCGTACTCATAACCTATATAGGTTTTTCTGCTAAAAAAATTACAATAGCATCACCGCTGATTGCAGATTCATTTGCAGAAGTATTCTTGGAGGAAAACGAACAAGAGGAAGAAGATATTATAGTAACGGCTACACGCAGCAGTAGAACCATTGCGAATACCCCAACTCGAACAGAAGTAATCGCTGGAGAAGAACTGACAGAAAAAGGCAATATGAAACCTGGTGACATAAGAATGTTGCTAAATGAAAGTACGGGAATACAAACTCAACAAACCTCTGCTACCTCTTTCAATGCTGGCATTCGTATTCAAGGATTAGAAGGACGATATACTCAAGTATTAAGGGATGGTTACCCTATTTATTCAGGATTTGCTGGAAGTCTTTCACTTCTGCAGATTGCACCACTTGATCTTAAGCAAGTGGAGGTTATCAAAGGAGCAGCCTCCACTTTGTTTGGAGGAGGCGCTATTGCTGGTTTAGTA
>JBILHX010000020.1:0-33010 GCA_044350285.1 Chitinophagaceae bacterium
ACTTTCAGAACAAGTGTCAAATATAATTATTCATTAAGGGAAAGATTATTTTATCTGCCATCTACAACGCTTGAGGGCAGTCTAAGTAGCGGTAAAGCAAACGTTAGTCATTTAAAAATACAGGAGTACACAAATAATTATATTCTTTCATACGGCATTAATAAAAGCAAGTATACCATCACCATGCTTGGTGGTATGGAAATATCAGAAAAAGGAAGGTCGAGTGTTAATTCTGGCGATGTAACTCAATTTAATTCTGATATATATGGGCCATATAATCTGGCAGCTGGGGCTTCCGCTGCAGGATATAGTTCGTTTAAGTCAAAAGAAACACTCGCAGGTTTTTTAGGAAGGGCCAATTTTAAATATGACGATAAATATTTTTTAACATTTACAAGCCGTTATGACGGATCTTCAAAATTTGGAGCCAATAACAAATGGGCCTTTTTCCCAGGTGTAGCAGTTGCTTGGGATATGAATAAGGAAAAATTCCTTTCAAATAATAAAATCATCTCTAACTGGAAATGGCGATTCAGTGCCGGGCAGTCAGGCAGTTCAAGCATCCTTCCTTATCAATCCCAGGGTTCTATTTATAATATGGGTTTATCAAGGTCGACACCTACTTACGCCTTTGGAAATACAGTTGTTGCAGCAGAAGCTCCGGAAACCTTTAGCAATCCGGACCTAAAGTGGGAGATTTCAACCCAATTTAATGCAGGAGTTGAAATTGGGTTCTGGGGAAACAGATTGAATTTTAATGGAGATGTATATGTAAAAAAAATAGCTGATTTGTTGGTAAAAGATTTTCCATTGCCAGGTGTATCAGGTTTTGCTTCTTCGACAAGAAATGGAGGGGATATGAAAAATACAGGATTTGAATTTTCTTTGAGTGGAGATATCATTAAGGGGAAGAAATTTAAACTCTCAAGTAACATTGTTTTTTCAAAATATAAAAATGAAATTATTAAATGGCTGGGACAAGGGTCAATGATAAATGAAAATAAATATACGGGCTATGTAGGCGAAGGATATGCTTACGGAGTATTTTGGGAAGTCCCTCAGTTAGGTATATTTTCAACCCAAGAAGAAATAAATAATTATTCGTTTCGAAACCCCTCTTCGGGGGCATTATCAATGTTGCAGCCTACTGCAAAACCGGGAGATATTAAGTATGCAGATACCAATGGCGATGGGGTTATCAATTTATCCGATCGAACAGTAATTGGATCCCCTCATCCCGATTTTACCATTGGTATGGGAGTTGATTTTACTTATAAAAATTGGACTTTAAACATTTTTGTCAATTCTGTTATTGGTAAGGAGGTGTATAATTCCTCTAATGTGCAGCTAATGAATACATGGTTATTTAACACCAATAAATATGATGAACCATATGGAGAAGCAACATCATTTTCTACCAAGGTGTTAAACAGATGGACACCCCAAAATACAAATACCAATGTGCCAAAACTTGGTTCTACAGCCACGAATGGTTTATCTGCAAATCTCACAAATATTGAAGATGGTAGTTTTATAAGGTTTGAAAATATTGCATTGTCTTATAACTTCCCACGAAAAAATATGAAAGGAATAAAGACCTTTTCCGTATTTGGAAGTGTTCAAAATGCATTCTTGATCACTAAATATAGAGGCACTGATCCAGAAAATAATCAGCCAGAACCGGGCGGTTGGGCAACCAATCAAAGTTCAAGCATTTTGGCATATGATAACTTTGGTTATCCAAGACCCATAGCATACACATTAGGCTTAAACTTAAACTTTTAATGATGAGAAATGCGAAATATTTAGTTGCATTAGTATTTATTTTATGCTCATTATCGGCATGTAAGAAGTATTTAGTTGAAGAAGTATATAGCTCTTCGCAATCGACAAATTTCTACATGAACGAACAACAGGGTATTTCTGCCCTGAATGGCGTGTATGCCGGATTAAGGGATATCTATTTTACATACGCAAACGACTATACATTTTTTTCAATGTTGGAAGCACCAACAGGCACCGTTTCATTTAGTCCTGGATTCGAGGGAATGAATTATTCAGCTAAAGATTTGGGGGATATAAAAAAAGTATGGGATAGAATGTGGGTTTGTGTAAACAGAGCCAGCATGTTAATTAAATTACTGAAAAAAGAAGATATAAATGAAATATCTTACAAAAGAATTATTGCAGAAACAAAATTTTTAAGAGCACTATGTTACTTCAATCTTGTGAGGATGTGGGGTGACATACCATTGAATGATGGAGTAGAAACCATTGAAGATGCCTATCCTGTAAAAGTTCGTCAAAGCCTAGTGTATAAACAAATAATTAAAGATTTGGAAAGTGCTGCTATTGATTTGCCAACCTGGAAACAATATGCTGCATTCGGGAATTCAGGTACTGGTAATTTATTAAATGACTATAAAGGGTATGAACGCGGTCGAGCAACAAAGGGAGCTGCCCAAACGTTATTGGCAAAAGTTTACCTTACTATTGCATCTTCTATTGCATCAAATGCTAATTTATATGATAATGCTTTTGATAAAAATGAAATGTACACAAAATCCAGGGATTTGTGCGCCTCTGTATATTCTGGTGGGCATGACTATAGCTTAACAACCAATTATTTTGATATTTTTAAAGAAGTGAATGAGAATGGTAAAGAAGATATATTTTCTATTAAATTTATTGAAGGCTCTGATTTGAAATTAGGTAATTCTCTTGCTGGTATGACTGCAGTAAAAGGATTAGGTATTTTAACTACAGAAGTTGGTACACTGAAATCTACTTCGGCTTTTTTAAACGAGTTTACAGTTTCTGATAAGCGAAGGGCCGCTACATTTTTTCTTGAATATATAAATAAAAGTAATGTTAGGGTATTGTATCCAGCAGGGATAAAAACTTTGACATTCAAAAAATATTGGAGTGATTATCAATTGTCAGCTGATAACATACCTATGCAACCCACAACACATATCTTTAAAACCACTGCAGCTGATAAAGGTCGGTTTGGAGATGATATACCCGTTTTACGCTATTCAGATCTTTTACTAATGTATGCTGAGTCTCTAAATGCACTTGGTGATATGGCCAATGCCAAGGAAAGAGTTGCAGATGTTAGAGAAAGAGCGGGTTTGGGAAGAGTACTTCCTGTTGGGAGCCTAATGGATTTAATTGTCGCAGAAAGAAGGAGAGAACTATGTTTCGAAATTCAACTATGGTTTGATTATCAAAGGTTAAATATCGTTCAGCGCTATAGTCCCAATCTTGCAGATGTAAAATATAAATATTTCCCTATTCCTATAAGTGACTTGATGATGAACCCTGGACTGCTTCCACAAAATCCTGGTTGGTAAATATTCAATTAAGTTTAATTTTTTTAATCTGTAATCACTATAAATAAAAATATGTGTAGAATAGAGCGATGTAAATATCTATTGCTGTTTTTTGTTTTATTATATCAAAATAATATAATAGCGCAGCAAGTAGCATTGCCCAGCAATGCATACGGAGTTTGGGACCGTGGTGATGGTATTACTGATTATGAGGATCCTAAATTTGATTATATAATGGGGATTGAAGGAGGAGATCAATGGGATAATATTCAACGCCTTTCTCCAAATGATTTTGACTTCTCTAGTATTCAAAGAACCCTGGATAATGCTTTAAAATATAATAAGTTGGTAAAACTCAGTATCGGAGTAGGACCAGATTCTCCTGAATGGTTATATAAGAACGGGGTGCCTTTGGTAAAAGTAAAAGATAACAAGCCTGGCAAGCATGATAAATTTCCAAATTATCCATATTATTTAAACGAAAATTACAAGAAATATTATTTTGAATTAATCAAGCAATTCTCACTTTTTTTACGAAATCAACCGAATGAAAAATTCAAGTGCATAGCCTTTGTACAAGTTAAAACTGGCGCAACTGGTGATGAAGAACCCTTTAAAGGAAAACCAATAGATGAACAATATTCGATTTCACAAAAGGAATGGTTAGACTTTAGGTTAGAAGCGTTCAATGAGTTTAAGAAATATTTTAACGATGTTGCCGACCATAAAATAGCACTTACATTCAACAGAGTGGATCCTGAAAAAAATCCCAAAGAATTCGATTGGATTATGACAAAAATAGATCCAGCCATTGGATTTGGAATAAAAGGCGGTGCATACAATCGAGGGCATCATTTATCGGATGAAAAAAGCTACAAAGAAAAATGGTATAAATATTTAGTGAACCCTAAAGGTTTAAAACTTTTCTCGGCATCTGAAATGGATCAAAGTTGGCAAAAAGGGTATTTCATTTTAAATCCTGAAATCGGGTTTTATTGGGCTGTCCTTAGTGGATTGAATGTTGGTTTATCTACAACAAATCTTTCTAAAAGTGCAGTAAAATATGCTGTTGAACACGATGAAATACGACAGATTTATAAAATGTACAATAAATATGCTCAGCAAGTATACCCACAAACTGCACAGTATGCTTATTCTGTTTTTCATGAAGGATTGAATGCAGCAAATACCACCAAATTTCCTGAAGTTACTTTCGGCAAGGCAACTGAGAAAAATAGTGATAGATACTCGAAAATTTGTGCAGCCTATGCATCAAGAGGAGCAAAGATTGATGATGTAAAATCAGTTGCATTAGGACAAGTTGCGCAACGAGATGTTCAAACAGGCTATAATGACGTGGGATGGGATATTCAAGAAGGTAATTATGAAAGGTTTTTGACGCAAATAAAAGCCGATGAAACCTCTATAGGACTATTCAGGGTAAGGGGTAATATAGATGAAAAGTCATCAAAGTATGATCGATTTGCTCGTTCTTTTGAAAATGCTACTGGAAAAAACACGATGTATTTCAAATTCGATGAAGAAATGTTTGTAAATGGGAAACCTAAAAATTTAAAATTTACCATAACATGGCTTGATAAAAATGCTGGTTCTACTTGGGCTTTGAAGTATAATGATGGCCAAAAGTTAAGAACTGCTATTGAGGTTAAGGGGAAAGGAGATAATACATGGAAATCAGTAACAGTAGATGTAGCAGATATGCCGTTAAAACATCATGGTCAATTTCAATCTGATTTTGTTTTGGTAAATACGGATAAAGCCGATGATATTTTTAACGGTATTGAAGTGGAAATCATAAGATAATAAATATATGAAAATGAAGCAAATCTTCGTCATTCTCGTTTTTAACCTGTTGATATTAAGCGCACACAGTTATGCTCAAAAAACTGATCGACCTAATATCATTTTAATTGCTGTAGATGACTTAAATGATTGGGTGGGTGCCATGGGGGGCAATCCCCAAATGTTAACTCCCAACATGGATAAACTAGCAAAGGAATCTGTTGTGTTCCGGAATACAAGTTGTGCTGGCCCGGTATGTTGCCCTTCACGTTCAGCCTTGCTTTCAGGGTTTATGCCTTCAAAAACAGGTGCTTATGGGAATAACAATAATATGCTTAATTCTAAACTTGTTCAGGAGAATGCAACGCTCCCAGAGTATTTTTCAAAAAATGGTTATGTAACTATTTCAAAAGGTAAAATATTTCATAAGCATTTAACTGAAAATGGTGTTGACCATGGACAATGGGCATTTGATGAATGGGAATTGGAAAATGGTTCATCTGAAATTATAAAAGAAAAATTGTACTCCCGAAATGAAGGGATAATTAACGGTAAAGTTGTGCCTGATGCTAAATATAATGTAGGTGGAGGCACAGAATTCGCCTGGGCACCAACAAAAGCACCCAAAGAAGAAACCAAAGACTACCGAACAGCCACATGGTTTGAGAATAAATTAAAACAGGATTATGATAAACCATTTTTTATGGCAGTGGGAATATCCAAACCGCATTTGCCTTGGTTTGTGCCACAAGAATATTTTGATAGATACAATATAGATACCATAAAGCTACCGGATTACAAACTGGATGACTTAGATGATATTTTGTCAAAAAATAATGAAAAATACGCAAGTCCATCGCTAGATTTTCAGTGGGTACAACAAGACCCAGTACTTTTCAAAAAAGCAATTCAAGCTTATATGGCTTCAGCTTCTTATGCAGACGATTGTGTTGGAGTAGTGTTAGAAGCTTTGAAAAAAAGTAAGTATGCTGAAAATACCATTGTCGTATTATTTGGTGATCATGGCTGGCATCTTGGCGAAAAGCTGCGATTCCGAAAAGCAGAGTTGTGGAAGGAATCAATACAGACTACTTTTATTGTTCATGTTCCAGGTATGACTAAGCAACAGCTCTGCTTTAGGAATGTAAACCTGATGGATATTTACCCAACACTTATTGATTTATGTAAACTTCCTAAAAAAGATAATATTGATGGCGAAAGCCTCAGCCCTTTACTTGCCAATACTAAATTAAAGTGGCATCCTACCGTTACTACAGATGGCAAAGGTTCGCATTCCGTAATTTCTGAGGAATGGCATTATATTTATCGGGGGAAAAAGGAAATAGTTGAGGAATTATATAATATTAAAAATGACCCGATGGAGTGGGAGAATTTAGCCAATTCAACAAAAAAAGACATTTTAATTATCAAAGAAAGACTGCATGCTTTGATTCCAAAAGTAGATGCAGTTCCATTGCCTAGCAATGGAAAGAATAATGCCAATGACAGTGAGGAAGGTGGTAAAGCGGGAAATGTTGATCATACATTAAAAGCAAAAAGACTTTTACAAAAACTCCATTAAATGAATGTTCAAAAATTTGTTCGTATTATAACAACAGGGTTTCTTTTTTGCTTTTTTGCATTTTCAATTCAAGCACAGACACCTTTTCCTGAAAATTGCTGGGGTGTTTATAGCTGGGCTGGATGGAATCCGGAAAAAGTTACAAAACAGAGTCATCCTTTGATAAAGGGGGCTCCATTAATATTAAAATGGTCACAAATAGAACCCAGACCTGGGGTATTTAATTTCGATGAGCAAATTGGTCAAAAACTGAAACTACTTAAGGACAATGATTTCTATACTTTCATCATGATCTGGGTTGCGCCAAATTCTCCAAGATGGTTGTACGAAAATGGTGTACCAGAAGCGGAAATGACAAAGACATTAAATCCATTAGGAGAACAACGCAACCAGACATTTCCCTATTATTTAGACGAGGATTATATAAGGTACTATCATCGCATGCTTACAGAATTTGGCAAATATGTAAAACAATTGCCAAAAGAATTGCAGTCACGCATTCTTTATATTCAGTCTGCAGAAGGTTCTACCGGTGATGGCGAAGGTTATAAAGGAAAGCCACTAGATCCAAAATATAATATTACAAATGAGCAATGGGGAATTTTTAGAATCAAAGCTTGGGATGTTCTAAAAAATGCTTTGACAGATAAAAATTCCGGTGCTGGAATGGTAAAGCCGGTACTCGTCAATTATGATTCCAATAATGGCATTCAATATAACTGGTTGTTGGACAATTTTGATGTCATTGGTCTTAAGAACGGTATGTTCAGCCATGGTTATCATATCAGTGAAACAAATTATAGACTCCAAAATTGGCAAAAATTTAAAGAGGAAGTACAAAAAAGAAATAAACAGTTTTTTTCCAGGGGAGAACAGGATGGAGAGTGGGCCGTCTATGGTTGGAGTACGAAAAATCCAGCACAGGCTTTTTATTGGTCTTCTATTTTTGCTACACACTGTGGACTTGATATGTGGAATGTACCTGCAGAAGCGTCAGAAGGGAAGCAATTTGAACCAGCTTTGAAGTTTTTCAATAAATATGCAGGACAACATGATCCTGCTACTGCTCAATCAGCTTTTTGTGCCTTCCAAAAAGGGTTGGATGCATCTGATACAATCGCTTTTCCTATACCCAAATATGGGGAAGCCGCCAAGAATAATATTTCCCGTTACATAAAAATTGCGGAGGATTTTAAAGAATTTGGAGCCGTTCAGGGTGACCCAGAAAAAGCCATTGGTGAGGGCATGCTTAATAGGAAGCGTCAGGATTATAATGATGTTGGTTGGGGAATATCCCCCGGGAACTACAGCCGATTTTTAACTCAGATTGATCCTGAAGCTACAAGTATTGGTTGGTGGCATAAGGGTCCTCCAGAAAGTGTTTACAGTCAATTTTCACGATCAATCAATACTAGTAATAAAAGGAAAGCCATTTATTTTGATGTTGACGATAATTTTTTAGGCAAATCAAAAAGTATTGAAGTTCGTATTGTTTGGCTTGATGAAGGTGTTGCTGAATGGACATTATTTTATGATGCGCTTGATGCTAAAAACAAAAAGGCAATTTCAATAAAGAGTACTAATTCAGGCATTTGGAAAGAAAAAACCATTCTTTTAGAAGATCCATTTTTTAATAACAGAGGAGAAAATAACGCTGATATATTTATCCGCACAAATGTTAACGGTTTAGCGATATTTCACTTGATTGAGTTGAACAAAAAGAGTTGATATAAATTCAATCATCTATATCATGGGTAAAGAAATTTAAATTATTTAAATAGAAATTTCAGACAATGAACAGACGATCTGCCAAGAAGATAAAATATGTTTTTCTTTTATTTGGTTTATTTCTATCAGTTTCAGTAATCGGGCAAAATAAGCGACCGAATATTTTGGTGATTATGGCTGATGACATTTCAAGAACAAGTATGGGAGTTTATGGAAGTAAGTATATTAAAACTCCAAATTTTGATCGTATTGCTAATGAAGGCGTTTTGTTTACCAATGCGTATGTTTCCAATCCTAAATGTTCACCTTCACGCGCTTGTTTTTTAACGGGTCGTTACTCTTGGCAACTTGAAGAAGCTGCTAATCATATTCCGGTTATGCCGCCTAAATGGAAATTTTATCCAGAATTGCTAGAAAGCAATGGTTATACTATTGGATTTACTGGAAAAGGATGGGGCCCTGGGGTATATTACGGGGAACACAATCCTGCAGGTTGGGAGTATAATAATTTTATTTTAAAGCCCCCTTACAGTGGAATTAGCAACAAAGATTATACTTCCAATTTTGAGCAATACCTCGATAAAAGAGATCAAAATAAGCCATTTTGTTTTTGGTTCGGAACTCACGAAGCGCATCGCAAATACGAAAAGGATTCTTATAAAAAAGCTGGCAAAGAGTTGAGTAAAGTAAGTGTTCAGGATTTTTTACCGGATAATGAATTGGTGCGAGGGGATTTGGCTGATTATGGTATAGAGGTCGAGTACCATGATATGATGATTGGAAAAGCACTGGAAGCCTTATCTAATCGGGGCCTGCTGGATAATACCATCATCATCGTAACTTCTGATCAGGGCATGCCATTCCCCCGTGTTAAAGGGCAGATATATGATGAAGATTTTCATGTAGCATTTGCAGTGCGCTGGGGGGATAAGATAAAGCCGGGCAGAACTGTTACGGACTTTATAAATTTCCCAGATGTTGCTCCTACATTAATGGAAGCGGCCGAATTGAAACCTCACCAGCAAATGACTGGGAAAAGCTTTCTCAATCTATTGCTTTCCGAAAAATCTGGAAGAGTTGATAAAAAACGACAATTTTCATTGGTGGGTAAAGAACGCCATGACATGGGACGGGTAGAAGGTGACCAGATTAATGTTGGATATCCTTCAAGGGCAATAAGAACAGATAAATACTTTTACGCTCATAACTATAAACCCGATAGATGGCCAGCAGGTGATCCGGAATACGGATATAATAATACGGATGACTCCCCTACTAAAAACTATGTAACAGGCCTGAAGGAAACAGATCCCGATTATAAGTATTACTCGCTTGCATTTGGAAAACGACCGGCTGATGAACTTTATGATATGGTCATTGATCCCGATTGCATCAATAATTTAGCTACTGATCCTTCGTATTCTTCTATTGTAAAAGATCTTAAATCTACAATGGATAAGGCTTTAACGAATCAAAAAGACCCAAGGGCTTTAGGTATGGGTGACATATTTGATTATTATCCCCAGATAAGAGAAGAAAAAATGAAGAAGATGTACAAAGAAAAATATTATGATATGTACAAAAAATTCTTGGAAAAATTTGGGAAACCTACTGTCCCCATACCGCCTAACTGGGTAGAAAAAGAAGGTGAAAATTAAATATAAAAATATCAAGTAATGAAAGTTTGTAATCTATTTACAGTATTCGCCGGTTTGTTAATTCTTCTGTTTTGTAACAACGCCCAAGGTCAAAAAATTGAAAAAAAGAACAATAAACCCAATATTATTTACATTTTGGCGGATGATATGGGTTATTTTGAACTCGGTTGTTACGGAGGGAAAGTGATTGAAACTCCCAATATCGATAAGTTGGCAAAAGGGGGAATTAAATTTACGAACCATTATAGTGGCTCAAATATTTGTGCTCCCTCCCGTGGGTCTCTGATGACAGGGAAGCACACTGGACATGCGTGGATTAGGGACAACAAACCTCTACCCTTTGAAGGAAATGTACCCATACCAACAAGCGAAGTAACAGTTGCAGAATTGTTTAAAAGCGCAGGTTATAAAACCGGAGCATTTGGGAAATGGGGCTTGGGCTATCCTGGCTCAGAGGGTTCACCAAATAAACAAGGCTTTGATCAGTTTTACGGTTACAATTGTCAACGGCATGCGCATGATTATTTCACACATTATATGCGCAGCAATGATGATTCTGTTACAATTTTTCAGAATATTAAAACTCCTTTTTCGGTTTATAGTGCCAATACGATAAAGGATGAAGCATTGAACTTCATTGACAAAAATAAAAACAATCCCTTTTTCCTATATTTCGCACCAACATTGCCACATGCACCTTATCATCAATCCGACGATTCGGTTTTAGCTTATTATGCAAAAAAAACGGGGATAAAGGCAGGTGTGGCAAACTCAGAGGATTTTTCAGTTCCAAAATATGCAGCATTAACTTCTCGTCTTGATACTGAGGTAGGAGAAATTATCGCTAAACTAAAAAAGCTTAACCTATTAGATAATACGTTGATTATCTTCTCAAGTGACAATGGAACTGCACTAAATCCTGAAGAGGACAATTATCTTCATACCGGCGGACAATTGCATGGAAGGAAAAGTGAAGTATATGAAGGCGGAATTAAAACTCCTTTAATTGCTTACTGGAAAGATAAAATAAAACCAGGGTCAACATCAACTCACATTTCTGCTTTTTGGGATTTCTTACCTACCTGTGCTGAAATTCTCAATGTAAAAAATCCGGAAAAGATTGATGGTATTTCATTTCTTCCAACATTACTGGGAAAACCAAAGGAGCAAGTTGAGCATGAATATCTCTATTGGGAACGCGACCAGTCAGTTGGTATACGAAAAGGTGATATGAAGGCAGTTATAAAATATGAAAGCGATGTTCAACACCCATCAGTTCAAATTTATAATTTATCAAAAGACCCATTTGAAAAAAATGATCTGGCATCTATAATGCCTCAACTTAAAGATGATTTTATCAATATGGCTAAATCAGCCCATATCGAGTCAGAACTGTTTCCGCTAATTAAAAAAAATAAAAAAACTAAATCGAAAGAGTAAACAATGAGAATATTTAATACTTTGTTTCTTCTGTTGTTTACTTTTATTACAACGGGATTTTCACAAAACAAATCGCCCAAAGTAAAGAGCAGGCCTAATATTATAGTTATATATCTTGATGATTTGGGTTATGGAGACTTGAGTTGCTATGGCGCTACGGCCATAAAAACACCAAATATTGACATGCTGGCCAAAGGCGGAGTGAGGTTTACAAATGGCTACGCATCTTCAGCAACATGTACCCCCAGCCGGTATGCCTTGCTTACTGGTGTTTATCCTTGGCGCAACAAAGATGCAAAAATATTACCTGGTTCAGCGCCATTATTGATTGGTACAGAACAGCAAACCCTGCCAAAAATATTAAAACAAACTGGGTATAAAACTGCAGTTGTAGGCAAATGGCATCTTGGTTTAGGTACAGGAATCGTTGATTGGAATAAAAAAGTAACTCCTGGACCCAATGAGGTTGGATTTGATTATGCATATATTATGGCAGCTACACAAGACCGTGTACCGACCGTGTATATAAACAATGGTTTTGTAGATGGTTTAAGTGCCAACGATTTTATTGCTGTTGATTATGAAAAGAACTTTGAAGGAGAACCTACTGGGAAGTCTAATCCGGAGTTATTGAAAATGAAATGGCATCATGGACATAATAGTTCTATTGTGAATGGCATACCCCGAATAGGTTTTGTCAAAGGAGGTACAAGTGCAAATTGGAAAGATGAAGATATTGCTGACCACTTTCTTGAAAAAGCAAAATCTTTTATCATTTCTCACGATGAAAATCCATTTTTCCTGTATTATGCCATGAATCAACCGCATGTTCCCCGCACACCTCATCCTAGGTTTGAAGGGAAATCGGGTTTAGGACCACGTGGAGATGTCATACTTGAAGCAGATTGGTGTGTTGGAGAAATTATTAAAACCTTGAAAAACGAAAATATATTGGAAAATACAATGATCGTTTTTACAAGTGATAATGGTCCGGTTTTAAATGATGGATACTTCGACGATGCGGTTGAAAAATTAGGCAACCACAAACCAAATGGACCTCTTCGAGGAGGTAAATACAGTTTGCTTGAGGCTGGCACAAGAGTTCCTTTCTTTATTTACTGGAAAGGATCAATATACCCATCAGTTTCTGATGCTATGGTTTGCCAAATTGATCTTCTTGCTTCAATTGGTGCACTTGTTGGAGAAAAAGTAAAGATTACTGATAGCCAAAATATGATTGACGTTTTTATGGGTAAGAGTAATAGTGGACGAAAAAGTCTCATAATTGAGGCGAATACCAAAACGGCTTTTCGAAAAGGCGATTGGATGATGATCCCACCTTATGGTGGCGATTCCGTGCTGGAAGAAGTAAATATAGAATTGGGTAATTCAGATGAATATCAATTGTATAATTTGAAAGAAGACATCAGCCAAAAAAATAACCTTGCAAAATCGCAGGCTATTTTATTAAAAGCTATGGTAAAAGATTTTGAATTGATTAGGGGTAAAGGTTATAAAAAAGTTGAAAAACTAGAACTAAAATAAAATCGATTAGCATGCATAACCGAAAGTAAATCTTATCGATATTTTACCTCCCAATGGTATAAATAAAAATTGTTTTCAAAAAATCGAATGACAGGCAAATGTGTTATGAAATATTTTAACATCAAAATTTCCTTTCTAGCAATTTGTTTTTTTAGTGCTGGCTATTATCAAGTTTGTGGTCAGACTTCAAAAAATGAAAATTACAAAGTATTAAAAATTGAAGATTTTCAAAAAAAAGTAAATGGTAAAAATATTAGTTTATTTTTTTTAAAAAATGGCAATTTAAGCATGGCCATAACTAACTATGGCGCAAGAGTAGTCAGCTTATATGTACCAGATAAAAAAGGCAATATAGCTGATATTGTAATTGGCTTTAAACGTATTGATGATTATCTCAAAGCAAATGCTGTTTATCACGGAGCAATGATTGGAAGAGTCGCTGGGCGTATTAAAAATGGCATGGTTAACCTGAATGGGTCTACTTATCCCCTTCCATTAAATGCCGGTAAGAATCATTTGCATGGCGGTTCAAAAGGTTTTCACAATCAGGTTTGGGAAGTTAAATCTTATAGTGATACAACATTGGTATTAACATATCTGTCTGTGGATGGAGAAATGGGTTATCCTGGAAATCTAATGACAGAAGTTACTTATACGTTAAACGGGAAAAATGAATTGGTAATGGAGTATAAGGCTTCAACAGATAAGAGCACCCCCGTTAACCTTACGAATCATGCATTTTTTAATTTGGCGGGAGATGATGGTGGATTAATTAGTGATCATTTACTTAAAATAAATGCTGACTATATCTGTCCCGTCGATGAAGATAAAATGGCTATAAATAGAAAATCTAAAGTAAAAGAAACACCATTTGATTTCCGAAAAATGAAAACCATAGGTCAGGGTTTAAGTTTTGAAAAATTTAATGAACAATTGAAATTTGCAGCTGGGTATGATCATCATTTTGTTTTAAACAAAAAGAAGAAAAACGATATAACCTTAGCCGCTACTGTAGTAGAACCGAACAGTGGACGGAAAATGGAGATTTTTACACTCGCGCCTTGTCTTCATTTTTTCAGTGCCAATTTTTTTAATGGTGCAGATACAGGTAAATCAGGAATGCCGATAAAATACAGGGAATCTTTTGCTATGGAGACACAAAGCTATCCATACGCTGAAGTTCAGAATCTATTTCCATCTATCATACTTAATCCAGGAGAACACTACGAAACAAAAACAATTTTTCGATTTTCTGTCGAAAATAATTTATTAATCCCTTCGAAAAAGTGAATATATCATCAATTTGATGATTAGTAAATTCAAACAAAAGCAACTAAGTAACAACAAAGATTAACTGTGCAATATAAATAAGACTTCATATTCAATTTAACAACTGATCGAATGCAAATAGTAGAAGATTTAAAAAATGTTTTCCAGGATCAATTTCAAGTAAAACCGATCATAGTCCGTTCACCCGGCCGTATCAATATCATTGGTGAACATACAGATTATAATGAAGGATTTGTTTTACCCGCCGCTATAGATAAAGCTGCATATATAGCAGTATCACTTCGTGATGATGATGAGATTCATCTGGTAGCAATGGATTTGAATCAAAAATTTTCAGTTAACCTTAAAGACTTACATCCTGTTGGTGATATTAGCTGGCCAAACTACATTCTTGGGAGTGCCGCACAATTTATACAAAGAGGTATTAAGCTACCTGGCTTTAATGCGGTATTGACCAGCACTGTTCCGATTGGTGCGGGATTATCATCATCTGCTGCTGTAGAGTGTGCAACTGTTTTTGCTTTAAATGAATTGTTGCAAACAAATATTGAAAAGCTCGAAATGGTAAAGATGGCGCAGAAAGCAGAACATGAATATGCAGGGGTAATGTGCGGCATAATGGATCAATTTGCATCAATGATGGGTAAGAAAGATTATTTGATTAAGCTGGATTGTCGTTCATTGGAATATGAATACGTGCCATTTAAACTTGATGGAATCAAAATTCTTTTATTAAATACCAGCGTAAAACATTCACTGGCTTCTTCTGAATATAATAACCGAAGAAAAGAATGTAAAACTGCTGTGGAGTGGGTGAGTGAACATGTGCAGGGAATAAATTCTTTACGTAATATAACAGAGGAGATGCTGAATAATTATGTATTGACAAAGGATGAGCTTATAGATAAACGAAGCCGCTATGTGGTACAAGAAATAAACCGTTTGGTTGAGGCTTGTACATACCTTGAAAATGGAAATCTTGTTGAGTTGGGAAAAAAAATGTTTGCCACCCATGATGGGTTAAGTAACATGTATCAAGTGAGTTGTAAAGAGCTCGACTGGCTGGTTGATAGAGTTAGAAATAATCCCAATGTGATAGGTGCAAGAATGATGGGTGGTGGTTTTGGTGGTTGTACAATCAACCTGGTAAAGGAAAATGTAATTGATGAACTGGTTGCTAGTTTAAAAGTTAACTATGAAAAGGAAATGGAATTGCCACTAACCTATTATGTTTCATCAATAGATAACGGAACTGAAATAATTACTTAATAATGTTTGATTTAAAAGAACACTCACATACAAGATTAAATATTTTAACTGGCGATTGGATATTGGTTTCACCTCATCGCATGAAAAGACCCTGGCAAGGAAAGGTTGAAGATTTACCTGAAAATAACCGTCCGTCTTATGACGCCAACTGTTATTTATGTCCTGGTAATAAAAGAACCGATGGAACAGTAAATCCAAAATACATTGACCCTTTTTCATTTATTAATGACTTTTCAGCGTTGATGGTAGATTCTCCTTTAGGTGAATATAACGAATAGGGGTTATTGTCAGTAAAAAGCGAATCGGGTATTTGTAAAGTGATTTGTTTTTCACCTCAACATAACCTTACACTACCACAAATGACTATAGAGGCGATTGAAAAAATAATTATACTCTGGCAAAAAGAGTATAATGAACTTTCTGCCAACCATGCAATTAAATATATTCAAATTTTTGAAAACAAAGGAGAGATCATGGGTTGCAGTAATCCGCATCCCCATGGACAAATATGGTCTTCCTCCTCAATACCATTGGAGATAGCAAAAGAAACAAATCAACAGAAAAATTATTATGATAAACAACATAAAAGTTTGTTGTCGGATTACATAAAACTAGAATTAAGAAAGAATGAGAGAATTGTATTAGAAAATGATCACTTTGTGGCTCTTGTTCCATTCTGGGCAGTTTGGCCATACGAGACGATGATTGTAAGCAAGCGACAGGTTCAAAATATTATGCAATTTGATGAGCAGGAAAGAAAATCTTTTGCTACCATATTAAAGCAACTGACGGCGAAATATGATAACCTGTTCAATATTTCATTTCCTTATTCCGCTGGTATGCACCAATCACCTGTAAATTTGCTTTACAAAGAATGTATGACTTCGATTTGGTAATAGGTGGATTAACTGCCTTGGAATTGAAAGGCCAGACGGTACCGAATCGTTACAGACTTACCCTGGGAATTGGCAAACTGATTCCAACAGAAGATGACCTTCATTTCATTCTTGATGCACAAGACTGTTTGCTCAATGCCGATGGCAGTCAGAAGTACACAACCCTATGGTCTGAAACTGGTGCCAAGACTGCTGTTCCGATTGGCAAATGGTTTACGCTGGAATATTATTTCAAGGAAGGCACGCAAAAAATGGAAGGTTTTACATGACCATTGAACCCGATGGAGGCAAGAAAGAAATGATCTTTGATGTCACCAATGTTACCCACAATTCAACGGATGCAGCCCCTGATGGCGTGACCCATTTCAACCCGATGAAAATGTATACCTTCAAGGAACTGATTGCCTATTTGAAGCAGGCGGGGAAATCACTCAACATCTATTGGGATGATTTCAAATTATGGAAGAAGTAAAATTATTTCAATGCAAAAACGAAACATGCGTATTCTTTTTTTCTCCGTTCTGCTGCTGAATATTATGGCATCTTTTGCGCAACCCACTACAGTAGTTGCTGATAGCGCCAACCGTAGTGGAAATTATTTTACACGAAGGGTAGAGAAAAACAAAAATATTGTTGCTGATTCAATAAGGATTGAAGGCCATTGGAGAAATTTTCATTTCAGGAAGCCCAATGTTAAATCAAAAGGCTTCAGTCTTGTATTTGTGATGCATGGTTCTGGTGGTTCAGGTCCGGCAATGATGAAAAGGGTTCCTGAATTTGACGACATTGCTGATCAGGAAAAAATGATTGCAGTTTTTCCTTCAGGCTATAAAAATTTCTGGAATGAGTGCAGGAAAAAATCTACTGCAGAAGCCAATGCTATCGACATCAATGAGCAGGCTTTTTTTCAGGGAATGATCAATTATTTTGTCAAAAAATATGGCATCGACAGGGAAAAGGTTTTTGCTGTTGGCACCTCTGGTGGCGGCCACATGGCCTTTAAACTTGGATTGACCATGCCTGCTGCATTCAAGGCCATTACTGCCATTGTAGCCAATCTGCCGGATACCAACAACCTGGATTGTGCCGCCTCAGGCTTACCCATGAACGTGATGATTGTGAATGGGACGGAGGACAAGACCAATCCCTACAATGGAGGAGAAGTCATTTTGGGCAGTGGAAATTTCGGACATGTACGTTCTTCCGAAAGGTCATTGCAGTATTGGACTGATCTGGCAGGATATACAGGAGCGCCAGCAAAAAAATTGTTGCCCGACCTTGATCCAAACGATGGGAAGCGCATTGAATCATACAGCCATAGCGGCGGAAAAAAAGAAGTGGTTTTGTTGAAGGTAATTGGTGGCAAACACGACTATCCGGGCGACATCAATGTGCATCGTTATGCTTGGGAATTTTTCAAGTCGGTTCAGTAAATTTCAAAAATAGCATGCAGCTTGAAAAAGACCTGATGATCCAGTTGAGGGATGCAAATGAAACCGCATTCAGGCAGGTTTTTGACCAGTACGGAAAAAAAGTATACCGGTACATCTTACATTATGTAAAGGTTGGAGTTGAGGCAGAAGACATCACTCAAAATGTTTTTTTGAGGATCTGGGAAAAACGGGGCCTGATTGATCCGGAAAAATCTTTTGAGGGATTCATTTTCACCATTGCCTACAGGTCAGTGATGGACCATTTCCGGACCAATCCCAAACGTTTGCAAAGTTTGTTCCCCGTTGACCTGTTCACCGACTCCATTGTTTCAACAGTGAGCGCAGATGCATTGCTTAACCACCATCAACTGGAATCAATCTACCAGCAAGCCCTGCAGGCACTTCCCCCCAAACGAAAAGAAATCTTTTTGCTGAGCCGTCATGGAGGGCTAACAAACAGACAGATCGCCGAAAAGCTGGGTATTTCAATCAAAACGGTAGAAAGCCAGATGACCGCTGCATTGGCCTCTCTCAAGAACTTTTTTTCTCGTGCTGATTTTGGGAGAGCCTTGATCACCTTGGTATTTATTTTTCATTAGACTAGGGGTATCGTTTATTTTCTCCGTAATATTTTTCAGACCCATTGCATGCCATGAACAAAACAAGCCTTAACAGGTTCTTTTCGAACCAGTGCTCTCCTGTTGAACGTGAGGAAATCATCCGTTGGTTGTTGGACCCTTCCAATGATTTGCTCATCAAGCATTGGCTTCGGGAGCATTGGGATACACTTTCTGTAGATGAATTGGTAGCCGTAGAAGACGAGCCAGACATGGAGAAAATCTGGGGCAAGATCCGTTCCAGTATCAAGGAAAATCAATTGAAGTCTGGCCTTGAAAATGTGCCTTTTGGGTCCAATAAATTTTATTTCAAGAAAATTGCTGTGGCGGCCATCATGATTGGTGTATTGCTCAGTACATATTTCATTTACACTGCCAATTCAGTCGACCACAAGGGTTTGGCCGATACAAATCTCAAATCATCCAATGACATCGCTCCTCCAACCCAGTCTAGGGCTACCCTGAAGCTGGCAGATGGTACGACAGTTTATCTTGACAGCAATGTCAATGGAACCCTTGCAACGCAGGGTGGCGTTGAGATTAGCAGGAATGAAGGGGGTGAAATCATTTATTCTGGTGCTGCCGTTGATGCCATTTCCATGAATACTTTGTCTTTGCCAAAAGGAAGCAAGCCGATCCGCCTTGTGCTGTCGGATGGCAGCCTTGTTTGGTTGAATGCAGCATCTTCTATCACTTATCCTACTTCATTCGTAGGAAAAGAAAGAAAGGTTTCCATGACGGGCGAGGCCTATTTTGAGGTTTCAGAAAACAAAGCCATGCCTTTTTTTGTTGAGCACAATCAATTTCTGATCAAAGTGCTTGGTACACATTTTAATGTAAATGCCTATGAAAATGAAGCCAGCAACAAGGTGACACTGTTGTCTGGATTGGTGGATGTTGGCAATGGGAAAATCACCAAGCGCCTGGTTCCTGGACAACAGGCTTCTGTATCGAAGACTGTATTTTCTGTCGACGAAAATATAGATACCGATGAAGTGATGGCCTGGAAAAATGGACAGTTTTATTTTGGGGGCTCTGATATCAAATCGATCATGAAACAAATTGAACGGTATTATGATGTTGAAGTTGAATTCAGGGATGAGGTACCGTATCAGTTTGTTGCCAAGATCTCAAGGGATGTCAATGTTTCTGCTTTCCTGGAGAAGCTTGAACTCACCAACCTCATCCATTTTAAGATTGAAGGAAAGAAAATCATGGTCATGAAATAGCCAATGCACACGAAACAAAAAACGACCTAGTAAAGTCAATGTATTAAAAACCAAAACGAATGCAATTTATGCAAAAAATCGCGCTCTGTTTGCCCCCACCATACCGGGGCAGACTACTGTTCAAAAACCTGTTGATCATGAAACTAACAGCATTTCTCTTTATTCTCGGGTGCCTTCATGCCGGTGCAAAAGGGTTCAGCCAAAAAATCACGTTGAACCTCAAAAATGCATCAGCAGAACAAGCTTTCAAAAAAATTGAAAGACAATCCAGTTACGGATTCATCTATGCCAAGGAACAATTGGCAATGATGAAACCCCTCGATCTTGAACTCAACAATGCTGAGCTAAAAGATGCGTTGAACATGTTGTTCCTCCATCAGCCATTCACTTATGTAATTTCCGGAAACAATATTGTTGTCAAGAACAAGGAAATGGGAAATGCAGTGAACGATATCCCAGCAACGCCTCCGCCATTCCCTGTCACCGGAAAAATAGCAGATGAAGAAGGAAAGCCCCTTCAAAATGTTTCTGTTTTGCTCAAAGGAACTGGCAAGGGAACGGCATCAGGTATGGATGGAAGCTTTAGCATCGAGGTGCCTGAAAAAGGCGGTATACTTGTCTTTTCATCAGTGGGGTATGAAAACCTTGAGGTAAAAGTTTCCAAACAAATATCATTGATGCTTACACTAAAACGTGGCGATGTCAAGGCCGAAGAGATCATCGTTGTCGGATACGGTACACAGCGCAAGAAAGATGTGACCGGTTCAGTGGCTTCTGTGCCCAAGGAGCGGTTGCAGCAATTGCCCAATACCAATATAGCACAGGCCCTTCAGGGTTCTGTTCCCGGGCTTCAGATCAATAGCAACTCCGGAGGTGCCGAAGGCAATGACCTGACCATCGATATCCGTGGAAGAAATTCCATCAGCGCCAGCAACAGCCCACTGATCATTTGGGATGGTATTCCTTATACCGGTGGAATTTCTGAAATCAACCCAGCAGATGTTGAGTCCATTGAAATTTTAAAGGATGCCTCTGCCGCTGCGATTTATGGATCGAGGGGTGCCAATGGCGTCATCATTGTAACATCCAAGCAAGGTAAAAAAGGAAAGCTCAACATTACCTATGATGGATTCTACGGTACACAGACCATCATCAACAAACCTGATTTGATGACGGGTGGGGAATTCTATGCATTCAAAAAGTCAAGGCTGAATATTCCTGTCAATTCAATGACCGCATCAGAAGAAGAAATTTATGCTGCAGGCAAAGCCGTAGATTGGTATGATCTCGCTACGCAGACTGGTGCAAGATCTCAGCACAGCTTGGGTGTTGCTGGAGGATCAGACAAGATCAGTTTTTATCTTGGGGCCACTTACCTCAGTGTGAAAGGCATTGCCATCGCAGACAAGTTTGAACGTTATTCCATAAAACCCAGCATCGACATAAAGGTGAATTCCTGGTTGTCACTCGGCTCGTCTACACAACTTTCTTTTCAGGACAGGAGTGGTTTGCCTGCCACTTTTTCCGGAGATTTCGGGGCCAATTACATGAACCCATTGACCACGGCATATGGTGCAAATGGCAAGCCCACTATTTATGCATGGCCTGAGTACAATACTGCCGGCAACCCGTTGGGCGATTTGCTTGCCACCAACAGAGACAACTCTTACCGGGTCTTCAGTTCCAACAACCTCAAAATAGATTTTCCTTTTATAAAGGGGCTTTCCTATAAGATCAATACCGGCATTGAGTTTGACAACAACCAGCGCAAAACATACAACGGGGTTGAAACAAAAGAAGGGTTTGAAAATGGCGGTAGAGCGGTGAATTATAATTCAGTAGAAAGGAATTTTACCGTTGAAAATATCCTGAACTATAGCCGTGTTTTTGGAAAGCACAATGTCAATTTTACAGGGCTTTACAGTGGACAAAAAAATGATTTTGACAGGGATCAGTTGGTTGGTATTGGTTTCCCGAATGATGTGTTGACCAATTATCAAATGAATACTGCAAAGTTGCTTACTCCTTCCTCTGCACAATTTGCCCAATCCATTCTCTCACAAATGGCGCGGTTGAACTATGGATATGATAGCAAATACCTTTTGACGGTTACCGCACGCCGTGATGGTTATTCAGGTTTCGGGGATAATAGCAAGTATGGGGTATTCCCATCCTTTGCATTGGCATGGAATATTGGCAATGAGGCTTTTGCTGCTGGCCGAACCTACCTCAACAACCTCAAGCTCAGGGCCTCTTATGGACTAAATGGCAACCAGGCTGTTTCAAGTTACCAGTCATTAGCAACATTGAGTTCAAGGGGTTATCTCAATGGCACCAATTTGCTCACTGGGTATGTTCCCAACAGACTCGCCAATGAGCAATTGGGATGGGAGTCAACCAAGTCTTTGACCTTTGGTCTTGATTTCGGATTTTTCAGCAACAGGATTCAGGGTTCATTGGATTATTACAGTTCAAGAACCCAGGATTTGTTGTTGGAAAGGAATATCTCATCCGTGCAGGGTTTCACCCGTGTATTGCAGAACATCGGCAAGACGGCCAACAAAGGCATAGAGCTGAGTTTAAATACGGTCAATGTTAAGTTGAACAATTTCACCTGGTCAACCAATTTGAATGTGTCACACAATACCAACAAGATTGTTGATTTGTATGGTGATGGCAAGGACGACCTGGCCAACCGCTGGTTCATTGGAAAGCCCATTCGTGTTATCTATGGTTTGAAGTATGATGGCGTTTTCAAGTCAGCTGAAGAAGTGGCAGCATCCGTGCAAAAGGCGAGTGCAAAACCCGGTTATGTAAGGGTATTGGATGCAGATGGCGATGGTACCATCAATACTGCTGCCGACAGGATGATCCTGGGAAACCTTGATCCACGTTTTATCTGGGGGATGACCAATAATTTCAAGTACAAGCAATTCTCATTGATGGTCTTTTTCCACGGTGTGGTGGGCATAACAAAAGACAATCCAACCGAAAATGACGCAGTCTATGGCGATGTCAGGCTCAATACAACAAAGAAGGATTGGTGGTCTGATAAAAACCCTACTGGTACCCATTTCGCGAATGATGCACTGGCCAATCAGTTCAATGTTGGATTCTATGAAAAAGCAGACTTTACACGTTTCAAAGACATTTCTCTGGCATTTGAACTTCCCCGCAAGGCCCTTGAAAAGATGAAGGTGAATACCATGAAGCTTTATATGACCGGCAGAAATTTAGCCACCTTCACTCCTTACAAAGGATTGGACCCGGAAATCAGCAATCAGTTGGGAGTGCCTTTACAACGCGAAGTCATTGTCGGCGTAAATCTTTCCTTCTAATCTGTAAAATTGAAATGATGAAAAATATAGTTAAAATAATTGTTTTGCTTCCTTTTGTTGTGCTTGTTTCAGCAGGATGCAAAAAAGATTTTCTCGTTGAGCAACCATTGGCCGTTATTGCGCCAGACAATTTATATGTCAACAAGGCTGGCTTTGAATCAGGGTTGTATGGTCTTTATAATCTTGTACGCCGCGAAAGGGGCGGAATTGATGGTGGCTTCAATTCCAACAGCACCAATGACCTGTACCTCACTGCTGCCTTCATTGGTGTTGACAATGCGTATGCTCCCTTTCCAGCAGGTGGCAATGCGCCAGAGCGCATGTTCAATAGTTTCGGTGTATTGATGAACTCTACACAGGGTTATCTCAGCAATCTCTGGGCATGGCTCTATCAAACCATCAATGCGGCCAATACAATCATTGGAAGGGCTGAGAATCCTGCCATCAACTGGACAGCAGCTGAGAAGAACCAGATCGTTGGTGAAGCCCGATTGGTAAGGGCCTGGGCCTACAGACACCTGAACTTTCTTTGGGGTGCTGTTCCTTTGAACCTTGAAGAATCAAAGGGCAGTACCATCAGAACAGATTGGGATAGAAACAGCAGGGCTGAAGTGAGAAAAGCAATGGAAGCCGATTTGCTGTTTGCTGAAGCCAACATGGCGGACCCTGCCATCAATGCGGCAAGATTTCCTAAGGCAGTGGCCACGCACTATTTGGCTGAACTCTATCTTACTGTAGGAGACAATGCAAAAGCCAAGGCCAAAGCCCTTTCACTCACCACCAGTCCATTGTACAAGATTGTCACTGCCCGGTATGGTGTCAGGAGAACATTGCCAGGTACTGCATTTACCGATATGTTTTTGGATGGGAACTCCAACAGGAGTGAGGGCAATACCGAAGCCCTTTGGGTGATGCAAAACGAATACCTCTCTGCTGGGGCAGAAAACAACATCATGAGGAGATGGTGGGTCAACCGCTATGAGCGCATTACTGTTGGAGGAAAGACACCTATTACTTTTTCGATTGATAATGGAGGAAGGGGTATTGGAAGGGTTGGCGTCACTAAATATGCCTTGTCCATTTATGATCCCAAAGATGACAGGGGATCTTACCATGCCTGGAGGTTGTTTTACCAAATGAACAATGCTGCCTCATTGCCTACGGGCGCAAAGCTGGGTGATACAGTAAAGCTTACCCCTTTAGCGGCTGCAGAACCTGTAACCAATGCATCCAATGCACAGTCCTGGCCAAGCACCCGCAAATGGGATTGGGCGCCATCCATTGCCGCTGACCTTCAACAGTCCAGCAATTACAATGACATGATTTATCTTCGGTTGGCGGAGACCTATTTGATACTGGCTGAGGCGCAGTTCAAATTGGGGGAAACAGCTGATGCTGCAACAACCATCAACGTTCTCCGGTCAAGGGCCAATGCACCGCTGGCAACTGCTGCGCAGATAAACCTGAACCTTATCCTTGATGAGCGTTCCAGAGAGTTGGTAACAGAGGAACACAGAAGATATACACTCCTGCGTACCAACACATGGTTCGACAGGACCAAACTATACAACATGAATGTTTCAACAGTCATCACGCCAAGGGATACGGTTCTTCCCATTCCGCAATCGGTGATTGATGCCAATCTTACAAAGCCAATGCCTCAAAACCCCGGTTATTGATTTATGAAATATCGTCTGACATTTATCCTTGGCTTTCTGCACCTGACTGTTGCCCTTCTGGCACAATCAGGGCAGGATTCCATAACAGTTATGGCAAAAAAATGGAGCCGAGACAAGAACAGAAACATTGTTTATTCCGACTGGACGGCTTTTAAGGCCATGACTGTTGGACGGATGGGTGTAGACCTGCCCAAGCCTTCAGCGCTTTCGAGATATGGTGGAAA
Organism: Chitinophagaceae bacterium; assembly: GCA_044350285.1. Taxonomy (GTDB): domain Bacteria; phylum Bacteroidota; class Bacteroidia; order Chitinophagales; family Chitinophagaceae; genus Pollutibacter. The sequence goes on from JBILHX010000020.1 coordinate 25,067, forward strand.
TCTGTCTGCGCAATTCAATACCTCAGGATTTTTCCGCATCGAAAAAAACAATGGAAAACACTGGATGGTTGACCCTGAAGGAAATGCTTTTATTGGGATTTCACTCAACAGTGTCAGAAAGGGCAGTTCACCACAACATGAAAGGGTATTTGCTGAAAAATATGGCACAGATGCAAAATGGATGGCAGGGGTAAAGCGTGACATGAAAACTGCCGGATTCAACATGCTTGGCTCCTGGAGCGATACTGCTGCCATCAGGATCTACAATCAATCCAACGCCAAAGAGGGCATTGTTTATACTACACAACTCAGTTTGTTGTCAGGTTTTGTGCAGCAACAGAAAAAAAATGATCCTTCAAAAAAAGAATGGCCAACCATGGCTTTCTTGTTTGATCCAGGGTTTGAAAACTATTGCCGGGCAAAATGTGAGGCAAATAAAAATACTGCTGCTAATCCCTGGCTCGCAGGGCATTTCTCTGACAATGAACTTCCCTTTCAAAACAACCTGATTAAGGAATTCATTTCACTCAATGATCCTGGAAGTGCAGCCTATCATCTGGCTACCAAATGGGTTCAAACAAAAGCCCTTGATACTGCAAACCTCACCAAAGACCAGCAGGAAAATTTCTCAGGATATGTTGCCTCTGTTTACTACAGAATTGTTTCCTCAGCCATCAAACAATCAGACCCCAATCACCTGTACATGGGGAGCAGGCTGCATTCCAGCGCAAAAAACAATCCTTATCTGCTGAAGGCTTGCGAGCAGTATTGTGAAGTCATTTCCATCAATTATTATGGCAATTGGACCCCCACGCCAACAGAATTCAACACATGGAATTCCTTGGCTAAGCCGTTCATGATTACTGAATTTTATACCAAAGCAGAAGACTCCGGATTGCCCAATATTACCGGTGCAGGATGGTTGGTGAAAACCCAGCAGGAGCGGGGAATTTTCTACCAGAATTTTTGTCTCTCCTTGCTTGCTGCTTCCAACTGTGTCGGATGGCATTGGTTCAGGTACCAAGACAACGATCCGACTGATCCCAAGGCAGACCCTTCGAACAATGATTCCAACAAAGGGTTGGTGAACAACCGTTATGAGGTATATTTACCCCTTGCTGAAAAGATGGTTGAACTCAACAGCAATGTCTATGGTTTGAGGAACCTCAATCAAGGCCCGATAAAAAAATAAATATGCATTTAATCACTGAAGCAGCATTGAATCAATCTGATAAGATTGCCATCATTGCCTCAGGAAAATCTTATCCTTACAGTATCCTGCTGCAAGCATCTCAGCAGTTTGCCACTCATCTCTTGGATGGCAGCAATGACCTTCATGGCGCAAGGGTAGCCTTCATGGTTGATCCAGGCTTTGATTATGTGAAAGTGCAGTGGGGTATTTGGCAGTCTGGTGCTGTGGCCGTTCCACTCTGCATCACACATCCGTTACCTTCGTTACAATATGTGCTGGAAGATACAGGCACAACCATACTGGTTATATCCCCCCAGTACCATGATCTATTGGCTGCTCATGCTTTGGAGCATTCGATCAGGCTCATTGTTGTGGACAGGCTTCCGGAAATAACTGTTGTGGTATTGCCCCAGCTTGATTCTCACCGCAATGCAATGATTCTTTACACCAGTGGCACAACCAACAAGCCCAAAGGTGTTGTTACAACCCATGCCAATATAGCAGCGCAAATCAGTTCTATTGCTACTGCTTGGCAATATGCACCCACCGATCATGCACTCTGTGTTTTGCCACTCCATCATGTGCATGGCATTATCAATGTGGTATCGGCAACACTCTCGATTGGCGGTACAGTAGAATTTGTTACTTCATTTTCTGTCGATGATATTTTTTCGCGATTCCTCAAAGGGAACATCAATGTTTTCATGTCCGTTCCTACCATCTATTTCAAGCTCATTGCAGCCTTTGAATTGCTTGATGTGGAGGCCAGGCAAAACCTAAAACAAGCCATGAAAAAATTCAGGTTGATGGTTTGCGGATCTGCTGCTTTACCCGTTTCGGTGATGCAGCAATGGGAAGAAGTAAGCGGTCATGTATTGCTGGAAAGATATGGCATGACAGAGATAGGAATGGGCATCAGCAATCCATACGAAGGTCTGCGAAAGCCCGGTTCAATTGGTATGCCGTTGCCAGGTGTATCGGTGCGCTTGGTCGATGAAAACATGCAGCCCGTAATCAATGGAGAGGCTGGAGAGATACAAATCAAGGGCGAGAATGTATTCAAGGAATACTGGAATAAACCAGATGCAACAGCAAAAGAATTCACATCCGATGGATGGTTTAAAACAGGTGATGTTGCTGTGGTGGAAGAAGGATATTATCGTATCTTGGGAAGAAGTTCTGTTGACATCATCAAGTCTGGCGGATACAAATTGTCAGCCCTTGAAATTGAAGAAGTCTTGAGAACCCATGACCTGGTGGATGATTGTGCGGTGGTGGGAATTGCAGACGAAGAATGGGGTGAATTGGTGGTGGCTGCTGTCGTGGCCAAGGCTGGGCTTGAACAGCATCAGTTGAACCAATGGATGCGCACACAGATGCCCACTTACAAGACGCCCAGGAAATACCTGTTGGTCAAAGAATTGCCCAGAAATGCCATGGGAAAGGTGGTGAAAAATGAAATAAAAACAATGTTCCAATGAAATTGATCAGACCAGTTGCCATGGTGCTGTTGATGGTTCTCTTCATAAACATCAGCACAGCACAGCGTTTCAAAGCACCGGTTTTTGAAACAGTTGATTCAATCAATGCTATCACCTATGGCAGTGCCATGAACATAAAAGGCAATGCTGAATCATTGTTGATGGATCTTATTTTTCCTCAGGGAGATACCATGAAGAAAAGACCATTGGTCATTTTCATCCATGGTGGAGGATTCCAGAACAACAGCCGAAAGGGATCTTACAGTGCCATGGTTTGCCAGGGTTTTGCAAAGCGTGGTTATGTCACTGCAACAATCGATTATCGTTTGGGTATTGAGAACCAGAAAAGCAATGATGATTATGCCAATGCCCTTTACCGCGCCCAGCAGGATGGCCGTGCTGCCATTCGTTTTTTAAAAAAACATGCCACTCAATATGGCATCGATACCAATCAGGTATACTTAACAGGCAGTTCAGCGGGTTCGAAAACTGCCATGGCCATTGCTTATATGGATGAGGCAGAACTTCCTGCTGGCATCAACAAAGCTAAATGGGGACCTTTGGAAGGCGCAGGAGATAGAGAGGCGTTCTCTTCCAAAGTGCATGGTGTCATGAATGCCTGGGGTGCCATGATTGATTTCAATTGGATCAAACAAGGCGATGCGCCACTGTTCAATACTTCCGGCACCATGGATAAAACGGTTGCCTTTGATAGTTCATTTGGATACCATGGATTCAAGTATGGCGGCTACATCCTCTACAAGCACTGTCTTGCATTGGGCATCCCTACGGCATGGCGTCCTTTTTATGGTGCAGGGCATACGTTGGACAATGACAAAACCAAACAAGACAGTTGCTTTCAATCAATGGTAGAATGGTTGTATCCTCTTTTGGCCATCAACCAATCAAAAATCACTAAACTTGCAATAGATAACAATATTCAATTTCAAAGGGATGAAAATTTATGGCGTAGCCGTTCTTTCAGCCTGCTTCATCGCAGGTCAACTCATAGGTGAGGCATTGGGAATCTTATTTCATTTTGATGGCAACATCGGTGGTGTGGGTTTCGGAATGCTTTTGCTGATTGTATTGGGAGACTGGATCAAAAAGAAAAATTGGTTGGATGCAGAATCGGAATCCGGCATTCATTTTTGGAGTGGGATGTACATCCCTGTGGTGATTGCCATGTCTGCTACTCAGAATGTAAAAGCGGCATTGAGCGGTGGATGGGTGGCCCTGGTAGTCGGTGTTTTTGCTACCCTGCTTTGTTTCTTGTTGATACCATTGCTTTCCAAGCTTCAAAAGAAAACTGGTTCTTCAGGTTCATCCTTATAAACATATTCATGGACTTCATCCCCAAACTGTTTGCTAAAAATGAATTGATTGTAGCCTTCCTGGTGGTTGGGTTGATCATGTTCATTTCTGTGCTTGTTTCAAAACACCTCTTGCGCAACAGGATTCCAGGTGCTGCTGTGGCCATCACCATGGGCTTGATCCTGGCTTATTTTGGCGGGAAAAAAGGCATTGCGGATATGCCGTTGTTTGCCGGCATGGCCTTTCTTGGCGGCTCAATGATGCGTGATTTTTCTATTGTATCCACTGCGATGGGAGCCAGCCTTTCAGAGATCAAAAAAACGGGATGGGTAGGTGTACTATCCTTGTTCGTTGGCATTGCAGTTGCTTTTTTCTTTGGTGGGGCTATTGGATATTTCATGGGGTATACTGACATTAAAAGTGTTGCCACCATTGGTGCTGGCGCCTGTACTTTCATCGTTGGTCCGGTTACAGGCGCTGCATTGGGCGCCAGTTCAGACATTATTGCCATCAGCATTGCCATCGGTGTCATCAAGACCGTTATTGTTACCATTCTTACTCCATTGATTGCCAAGCGCATTGGGTTGAACAATCCACAAACGGCCATGATCTATGGTGGATTGATCGGCACGACCAGTGGTGTGGCTGCAGGTCTTGCTGCCACTGATCCCAAGCTGGTTCCTTACGGGGCACTCACGGCAACTTTCTATACAGGGCTGGCTTGTTTGCTTTGTCCATCGGTCTATTACCTGATTCTGAGCCTGTTCATCTAATCATTTACTTTGCCTAATGGTTTTTCAATGCTAAATTGAATACCATGACAAGTATACTGATTGCTTTGATTGGCTTGATGCCAATTTTCTCAATGGCTTTTTGAAGTGAAAATGCCAAGGATACAACCGACAAATGGCATGGATTTGAAAGAAATCATTTTGGCTTCAATGGCCGCAATGCATGGGTGGTTAAACCCATCAAACCACTGCAAGGTAAGCCTTGGGTTTGGCGTGCACATTTTCCAGAATGGCATACGGATGCTGATTCCATCCTCCTGTCTCGAGGCTTTCATGTTGCCTATGTCAATACCAATGATATGTTTGGGGCTCCCGCAGCCATGCAAATTTGGAATGCCTTTCATGCCTACATGGTCAGCAAAGGGTTTGCCGAAAGGGTAGCCCTGGAAGGGGTAAGCCGAGGCGGACTGTACATATACAATTGGTCAAAAAGAAACCCTTTGAAAGTGGCCTGCATCTATGCAGAAGCGCAGCAAACGATTGAGCAATTCTATGGCATTAATACGACTGTTGTAAAGGCTACTACACCGGAATCCGCTTCTGCACATGACAGGGGGCGATACAATGCCAACAGGATTTTGGATTATTTACAGCAGCAGTATCCCAATCAAAAGGTCATTGCCCTGACTTTAAAAGACATTTGTACCAATAAGAATGGGATACCCTGCTGGGGAATCTTTGGTTTGACTTACCTGGGTAAGCCATATTCAGTGAGTTCTGTGCTCCGCATCAAGTCAGACAAGACCAACCTATTGTCAAAGGTTGCCATTAATGAATTGGGTCATAGTCTTGGAATTCCCCATTGCAAAAGCGGCAATCCCTGTTTGATGTAAGATGCAGCTGGTAAAATCGCCACCATCAAACAACAGCCGATGAAATTTTACACTTGCTGCTCGCAATTGCTCAGAGGTCAAGATGGTTTGCAGTTGCAATAAAAAATTCAACTGTTTCATTAAACGCGTAGTGAAACCTTTAGTGAAACTTCCACAAAAAAGCCCATAAAAAACTGACATCCAGTTAATTATGAGCTTTTTATTGCTGTAGGGGGAGGGATCGAACCTCCACGAGGCAGTTAGCTATAGCGCAAAGTTTCAGTGGTCGACCCTGGTCGCCTCTTGCGAGACGGCTCTACACTATGTTTATCCTGTTATCCCCACCCTCGAGACAAGAGGGTATGTCTGCCAAAATTTCATCACCCCACAATCTTTAAGAACAAGACGAAATTAAGGAAAATCGCTGTTTTATTAATAATAATTCAATAAATAATTTTTATTTATAGAAAATATTCAATAAATTACATTTTAAATTGAAATACTTTAAAAATCATATCTACAATGGGCGGAAAATTAAATCTTGACAAACTAGACCTGCAAATTATCCAAACCATGATGGCTGATGCAGGAATCTCCTATGCAGATCTTGGTAAACAACTTTTTGTTTCAGGTGGCACCATTCATGTTCGCATAAAGAAACTTCAGGAAATCGGCATAGTTAAAGGTACTAAACTCAATGTAGACCTCAAACTTTTAGGATACGATATTACCGCTTTTGTGGGAATATTTCTTGAAAAAAGTTCCTTGTACGACCAAGTTGCTGAAGACCTAAAAAGAATCCCTGAAATTATCAGACTTAATTATACTACTGGCAACTACAGCATGTTCCTAGAAGTTGTTGCGAAAGACATCGCACAGCTCCGCTTTGTATTGCATGATGAACTTCAAAAAATCAAAGGAATAGAAAGAACCGAAACCTTTATTTCTCTTGATGAGAGCTTCAATAGGAATGTGCCGGTAGCTGGTTGAAGTGGTTGAAGGAGATCCCTCGCTTATAATGACGGTTTTGTAATTAATTGAAAATCAAGATATAATGTATTTATCAATAGCCTGGGGTTTAAACCCCAGGCTATTGAATTTTGATGATTTCTTCAACCACCTCAACCTTCTCAACTCTCTCAACTCAACTTCCTCCCCTTCCAATTATACGTAGTCACCAAACCAAAAGTCGCTGCCGTTATCGTATAAAAGACATGAAATATTTGCGAAGGAATAAACCATGGTATCAGCTTCACCTTGTTAAAAAATCTTGCTGTTCGAATCATGAAAGGCAATTCAGTTAAGGCTTTTATCATCATAAAAATCCCAAATGCTTTAAAATAATCAGCATTAAAAATTCCTGTACATAAAACTGAAACCAAGCCCACATTCACTAAAAAAACATCCAACAAAATCAACCGTATCCATACATTGGAATAACTCCCCGCCTTGCTTGCCCACCGTATCCTTTGCTGAAAAAATGCTTTCACAGTCTCAGCCGGTTCTGTGCTTACAATTGCCTCGCGCGAATAACAATATTTTACCTTTCCAGGAAATTCCTTTGCAATTTTTTCCATCAACAACATGTCATCCCCAGATGCAATATGATCAATCCCTGCAAATCCATTCACCTTGTCAAACGCCTCCTTGGTATACAATAAGTTCGCTCCATTGCACATGTTGAATTGGTTGCTGTGTACCGCCGCTGCAGTGATTCCTTGTAGTGAAAGGAAGTCGAGCGATTGAAATTTTTCAAACAAGTTCCTCTCCTTTCTGAACATTACCGGCGCTGCAACAAATACCGCATCAGTTTTTTCCATGAACGAAACCAATGTATTTAGCCACGTAGTTGGGAATGTACAATCTGCATCAGTTGTTACAATGATTTCATTCGATGCCGCCGCAATTCCTTTTGCAATAGCAGCCTTTTTCCCCCATATTTTTTCATCTTTTCCAATCCGAATCAGACGCACACCATTGTGGTGAAAATCTTCAACAACCTCCGCGGTTTTGTCATTCGATTGATCATCTACTACAACAATCTCCAGGTTTTCAAAGCCATGTTTTTGAAGCAAGAGCGACTCTAAACACTGCTTAATATTAGCTTCCTCATTTCTGGCTGCAATCACAACCGTAACAGAGGTATTGCTCATTCCTTGGGCTGAATAATAAGGGATACCCATTAAACGCCTGCTCGCATTTCTAATAATGATGCGATACAAGATCATCAAAACGGTCAAAATAACGAGCAATACCATGTTCTTGATTTATAAATTTGCCTAGGTGTTAAATTTCACCTTTTTCTGATTTAAATCATTTATTTAGTGAAAATAATACTTAATTTTAATTTAGTT
>JBILHX010000116.1:0-9711 GCA_044350285.1 Chitinophagaceae bacterium
GAGGGCCTCTTCAATTTCTTCCACAGTATTCATCAGTACCAGTTGTGACCTTAGTGGTTTTATGTTTTGGATTCCCTTTAGATAATTTGCATAATGCCTCCTCATTTCAAAAATCCCTACCCTAGGTCCTTTCCATTTAACAGAAGCATTTAAATGTTGCTTAATGACTTCCAAACGTTCTTCCAAACTAGGTGGGGCTAGTCTCTCACCAGTGGCAAAGAAGTGCTTCACTTCCCTGAAAAACCATGGATATCCAATAGCAGCACGTCCTATCATGATGCCATCAACCCCGTACTTGTTTTTGTATTCCAAGGCTTTTTCTGGGGAATCGATGTCTCCATTTCCAAAGATGGGAATCTGAATACGCGGATTGTTCTTCACCTTTTCAATCCAACTCCAGTCTGCCTCTCCTTTGTACAATTGGCTTCTGGTTCTTGCATGAATTGAAAGCGCCTGAACGCCAATATCTTGCAGCCTTTCTGCCACTTCCATGATGTTGATGCTATCGAAGTCCCATCCCAACCTGGTCTTTACAGTAACAGGAATAGAGGTTGACTTGATAACTGCTTTTGTAAGCCTTACCATTAAATCGATATCTTTTAAAACAGCGGCACCTGCGCCTTTGCACACTACTTTTTTAACTGGACAACCAAAGTTGATGTCCAATAAATCTGGTTGAACCGTATCAACAATCCTAGCACTCATGGCCATGGCATCTTCGTCGCCTCCAAAAATTTGAATGCCAACCGGTCTTTCCTCCTCAAAAATGTCGAGTTTCTGCCTGCTTTTTATGGCATCCCGAATCAAGCCCTCACTGCTGATAAATTCAGTGTACATAAGGTCTGCACCGTGTTTTTTACATACGGCACGAAAGGGAGGGTCGCTGACATCTTCCATTGGTGCCAGCAACAAAGGGAATGTTGGTATTTCTATCTTGCCTATCTTTATCATATTCAGAAATGCAAAGGTACAATTTTGCTTTTCTATCCACTATTAAACTCATTCTGAATATATGGAAATGATGAATCAAAATAGGCCTGGCATGACAGACAGAGCAGGGGTTTTTATTTTAATAGCTTTCATGGGAGCTGGATTTGTGGTCGGAGGTGGTTTTTCTGTTTTTTTATGGAAAATAATGACAGGTCAGAACATTGCACAAATGCAATCTTCTATGATGGATACTGGATTTGTTAATGAGATAAGAATTGTTCAAACAATCTTAGCCGCATTCATTTTTCTCATTCCAGCTCTTGGAACAGCATTGATTTTGAACAAAAAGCCCCTTAATTACTTGGGATTCAATCAAAAAAGCTCCTTCAAAACAATTGGAATAGGCTTGCTGCTTATGGCTGCAACAATAGGGATTTCAGGTGCGCTTGTAACGTTGACTGAAATGATTCCTTTGTCACCAGGCCTTACGAGATATTTCAAGGGATTGGAAGATACGTACATGAAGCAGGTTAAAGTGCTTTCTGAAATGTCTGGTATCCCAGATCTCATAATGTCTTTGTTGGTAATGGCATTAGCACCTGCAATTTTTGAGGAAGTTTTTTTCAGGGGAGGATTTCAGCAGATGATGACCAAAGCAACAGGCAATGTGTTGGTTAGTATTATAGTAACCTCAATACTCTTTAGTGCAATACATTTTTCTTTTTATGGATTTTTGTCACGCACTGCAATGGGTATTGCTTTGGGATTTCTTTTTGCTAAAAGCGGGAATTTATGGATTCCAATCTTGGCTCATTTTTTTAACAACGCTGTTGCAGTAATTCAAGTTTATATCTTGAAAATGAACGGGAAAAGTATTGAAGAAGGGATGGATGATAAGTTCCCTTTATTCGTGGTACTTTTTGCAGTACCTGCCATTTTTTATTTATTAAGTTTGTATAAGAAATCAGTTGCTAGAGACAGTTCTTCAATTTCTCAATCAGTACTTAAATAATTCAATTAACAATCACATGAAAGACTATTTTAAATTATGTGGGTTTAATGATGGCGTGAAAGCAGCAATGGTTAGCGCGATGCTTGAAGAAAAAGATATCCCCGTTAACATCATAAACAAGCAAGATTCAAATTATGTATTTCTTGGTGAATCTGAATTATGGATTCCACTGGTCTTCAAAGAAGAAGCGCTGCAAGCACTCAAAGAAATTCAATTAAATTAATTATCATGGCTTTCGATATTTCGGTTTTTAAGACCAGGGCAAAAACTGCTTTCTTTTATGCAGTTATTATGTTGACAGGATTGCTCTGGAATGAGTGGAGTTTTTTTATTTTATTCACGGTAGTACATTTCGGATGTTGGCATGAATTTCAAAAACTTTCGGTACTGATAGATCCATCGTATAAACAAAAGAGGGTTTTAGACCGCATCGTATTTCCTTTTTTTGGATGGAGCTTTATGCTCGTTGCTACCATGGGGAAGTTAGAGGTTCTGGGTGTGCATTTTCACATTGTTGGACTTTGGTTGATAAGGATATGTCTTTTTTTGCTGCCGGCTCAATTGCTATTAGATAAAAATTATTCGTACAAACATTTTCTCAGATCAATGATAGGGCTTCTGTATATATCTGTTTCCTTGGCCTTGCTTATTAGTTTAAGAAGTGGTTGGATTTGGGGGTTCAAGCATGAAGGCACGTCTTTCCCCAATGCATTGGCAATTTTTAATGGACAAATTATCACAATACTAGTAATTGTCTCCATTTGGATCAACGACACGATGGCTTATGTTGTTGGTTCATTCATTGGTAGAACACCTCTAACTTCATGGTCTCCCAAAAAAACCTGGGAAGGTACAATTGGTGGTATTTTACTCAGCATTGGTTTGGCTGAATTGGTTTCTGTTATAGCAAACATGCAATCACTCGAATTAATTGTTTTGGTTGCAGTAGCTGCAATCAGCGGAACCATAGGTGATTTGGTGGAGAGTAAATTGAAGCGTTTGGCAAATGTTAAAGACAGTGGTAAATTTATGCCTGGCCATGGTGGATTTTTAGACAGGTTCGATTCCATTCTTTTTGCAGCGCCAGTTATTTGGTTGGTTTGTTACTTTTTATACAGATAATTTATGTTGGTATTCATTATTGTATTTGTCATAGTATTGTTGATATCGTTGATATCATGGCTTAAATTTAACCCATTTATTGCTTTTATCATCGTATCAGTTTTGGCTGGATTGATGTTAGGTATGCCATTGCATAAGATTCCTTCATCTATACAAAAGGGAATAGGGGATTCAATTGGTTCTTTGCTGATGGTTATTTTATGCGGGGCTATGATAGGAAAGCTTTTTGCTGAATCAGGAGCAGCTCAAAGAATTAGCTTGGTTATGTTGAATTTTTTTGGAAAAAAATACATCACTTGGGCATTGATGTTCACTGGATTTTTTTTAGGCATTCCTCTTTTTTACAATGTAGGATTTGTTTTGCTTGTGCCTTTGATATTTTCAATCGTTTATCAGGTTAAGCTTCCTGCCCTTTATGTGGCAATACCAATGCTAGCAGCCCTTTCCGTCACCCACGGGTTTCTTCCTCCACACCCTTCTCCAGCAGCATTGGTTAGTCAATTAAATGCAGATATGGGACTAACCTTGATGTACGGTATCGTTGTAGCAATTCCTGCCATAGTTTTGGCGGGTCCAGTTTTTGCTACCCAACTTAAAAATATTCCCTGTACGCCATTGGCTACTTTTATTCCAAAAAAAATTGACGAATCCCAGTTGCCAGGATTTTTAATCAGTGTGTTAACAGCATTGTTGCCCGTATTTATTTTGATTGTTACCACTTTTTTGCCACTTGTTTCTCCAATTCCTGCAGGTATAAGTGGTGTTTTTAGTTTTCTTTCGGATCCTTCAATGTTGATGTTTTCTTGCCTGCTTTTTGCGACTTTCTCTCTTGGATTATCAAGAGGAACTTCTCTCGCTAAAATCATGAATACTTATGCTGATTCATTAAAAGACATGATGATGATCATTTTGATTGTTGCAGGAGCTGGTACCTTAAAAAATATTTTTACAGACAGTGGTATGAGCGGCAATCTTGCAGAAATGTTGAAAGGGATTAATTTATCACCGTTGTTTTTAGGTTGGTTGATTGCTGCAGTTATTCGAGTAGCAATGGGTTCCGCTACAGTAGCTGGTTTAACCACAGCAGGAATCATCGCACCATTGGTGCTAGCATCGGGTACTGACCCCAATTTGATGGTGCTGTCAGTAGGTGCCGGAAGCCTATTTTTTTCCCATGTGAATGATTCAGGATTTTGGCTCTTCAAGGAATATTTCAACTTAAGCATAAAAGATACCATGCGATCATGGAGCATCATGGAAACAATCGTTTCTGTAGTTGGCCTTCTTGGAGTATTGCTCCTGAACTACATAATTCATTAGCATATTGCTTATGAATCTTTTGGTTCGTCTGGCTTGGTTTCTTTTATGGGACGGATAATTTTTCTTGGTTGTTCTGGCGCCTTAGGCGTTGAGTTTGAAATATTGATGATTTTCTTTTCTGGATTCGGGTTAACAGCTTCTTTTTCTACTTGTTTTGCAACCTCTTTTATGGCTTGTTTTACAGGTTCTTTTTTAACTTGCTTACTAACCTCTTTATTTACTTGTTTGTTTGCATCCTTGGCTATTGGTCTGTTTGAATCTCTTCCAGCTTGTCTGTTCCCCTCATTTCCTTGTCTTTCACGTTGTTTTTTCTTTTGGGCATTTCTATCCAAAGTTTTGAGACTTATCTGTCCAACTACATCAACATATTGTGGTTCAATCTCTTTTGCTTTGGCGCTGCTGTTTACTTCGGCAGTTTCCAGCTCCTCTGGTCTAATACCCTTTTCATTCTGCGCTTTTATTTTTTTAACCGTTTCTATTGAAAGCGGGTATTGTTTATTGCTGTCTGGTAATGTATACCACATTAAATTCTTAAAAATATCCTTCTTTATTAGCTGGGCATTGCCTTTTGCCGTTTGAAGAACATCTACATGATCTGGGAAATGCTGTAACGCATCCAAGTACGTATCAAGTTCATAATTCAAACAACACTTCAGTCTTCCACATTGGCCACTTAATTTCGTCTGGTTAATGCTTAAGTTTTGATACCTCGCTAGTGCTGTTGTAACACTCTTGAATTCATTCAACCAGCTGCTGCAACACAACTCTCTTCCACAACTTCCAATACCACCTACTTTTGCAGATTCTTGTCGGGCACCAATCTGCTTCATTTCAACCTTAACCCTAAACTCGCCTGCATATATTTTTATAAGTTCCCTGAAATCTACCCTGTCGTCTGCCGTGTAAAAGAAAGTTGCTTTTCTGCCATCAGCCTGTATCTCAACTTCACAAACTTTCATGTTGATTTTCAACTGTTTGGCAATGGCACGGGCTCTAGACAATGCTTCTTTTTCACGGGCTTTGTTTTCTTCCCATTTTTGGATATCCACTTCAGATGCCCTTCTCAGGATTTTCTTCATCTCAGCGTTGTCTTCTGCAATTCTTTTTTTCTTCAATTGCATTCGAACCAGTTCTCCACTTAAACTAACACTTCCAACATCAAATCCACCAACGCCTTCCACACTCACCATTTCTCCTTTGCTAAAATGATGCAAAGTGGTATTTCTGAAGTAGTCTTTGCGACTGCCATTGTTAAAGGTTATTTCAACTATTCTGCAAGAAACTGCCGGATCAGTGAACGGTAAATTTGCAAGCCAATCGTGTACATTCAGTCTATTACAGCCACCTGTGCTGCAGCCACCATTGCTTTTACAACCGCTCGGCTTTCCGTCTTTCGTTCCACATGAGCTACATCCCATATAATTATATTTACCAGTGAACGATAGTTCACATTTGTTTATCAAAAATTGTCGTGAGAAAAATGTAGGGGATGGTGTGTAGAAGTATTCAATATGCCCATGTAATTTCACAAAATCATCGTGCACAATATATTAAAACCAGTGGAAATGCAATTGTTCTTCAAAATACAAACACCTAACCTCCAATCCTTCATCACTTGTCAGTTTATCAAAATTACTGATTTATCCTTTATGATATGATATATTTTGAGGGTTAGGGCCATGAACAGTAATTTCGGATTGGCATTTCGTTCTATATAATAGGAGGCTTTGTCCAATTCGTTGACAATGGCTTCAAGCTGTTCAGGAGCAGCCAGTTTATTGAACCTTTGTGCGAAGTCCACTTCCTTATCACCTGCTCCACTGGATTTCCCCAATAGATTTTCGTGAATCGCTGTAGAAAGTAAATGTATGAAGTACGCCAAGAATTGTTTTTGCTTCTCTCTTCCCAGCTTGCTGATGTCATCGATCCACTTGATTTGAGACGCAGGTCCATTCTTTAAGATGGCATTGAGCCACTCCCGAAGCAAGTCAAACCAATCTTCATCTGCGTGGTGCAACAAATGAAGCGCTTCCCTCATGTTGCCGTCTGAGATAGATGCGATTGTCCTTGCCTTGTCGTTTGGCACACTTTGCTTCTGAACAAGCCATTGCTCAATATCTTCTTGTTCTATTCTGTTGATTTTTACCAGTTGGGTTCTAGACAGAATGGTTGGGATGATTTTTGTTTCGTCTTCTGCCACCAAAATAAACAAGGTGTTTTCAGGGGGCTCTTCTATCATCTTCAACAATTTATTGCCAATATTCCCTAAATATTCAGGCATCCATTGGATCAGGATTTTATACCCGCTTTCAAAACTTTTTAGGTTCAACTTTCGAAGAATGTCTTCACATTCGTATGCTGTAATATTTCCTTGCTTGTTTTCAGCACCAAGGCTCTGTAGCCAATCAAATGTATTGCCGTATGGAGTTTGTGTCAAAAACTTTCTCCATTGAACGATATAATCACTGCTTTTGGGTTTGTCAATACCTGGGCTAGTAATGGTTGGAAATGAAAAGTGTATGTCTGGATGAATCAGGGCTGCAGCTTTTAGGCAGGATGGACAATTGCCGCAAGAGTCTGTAAGAAATTCAGCCTGCGTTGGACTAGGCTCCCCAAATAAGGAGTCATTTTGTGAATGCAAACTGGGTTTGTTTTTTTGACAAACGACGTATTGAGCAAGTGCCAATGCAAGTTGAAGAGATCCGCTGCCATCTCTGCCTAGAAATAGCAAGGCATGGCTTAATCTATTTTGTGAAACAAGATGAACCAATTTTTCTTTGATGAATTTTTGACCTGCTATTTGACTGAATTGCATTGAGCAAAGGTATAAAAATGAGTTCAGATGTCTCAACAACGGTTCATCGCAAATGTTCTTGATTTAATAGAAAAGGGGGCTGAATAACCCAAATTCATTGATTTAAGTAATCCAGCCCCCTTTAATTGGAAAGTTTATTTAAGGTGCACGGCGATTTCTTCACCCAGTGGACTCACCTTACTTGGGAAAGAAGCCAATAGGTTTCCATTTTCATCAAGCAGAAACTTGGTAAAATTCCATTTGATTTCTGAATCTAATACACCGTTTTCAGCTTTTGCAGTCAGCCACTTGAACAAAGGGTGTGTGTCATCGCCTTTTACAGATACTTTTTCCGCCAAAGGGAATGAAACGCCATAGTTTTTTTGACAAAATTCCTTGATTTCTGAATTTGAACCAGGTTCTTGTCCACCAAAATTATTGGCTGGAAATCCAACAATGACTAATTTCTCTTTGTTGGCTGCATAAAGTTTTTCCAATGCTGCATATTGGGGAGTATAGCCACATTGAGATGCCGTGTTAACGACAAGAATTTTCTTGCCCTTGAATTTAGAAAAATCAATGGTTCCTCCATCAATAGAAGGTACTTTAAATGAATGGATTGATTTTTGACCCAATGCAAATAGCGAAAAAGCAATCAAGATAAGTTTTGTCATAAATGATTTTTATACTGTTAAGATAACAATTTGTTTTGAAAATAGTTTAATCCCAAATGGGGAATTGATGGCTCTTTGTTGCCCGTTCTCTCGCTTTTTATGGGAAAATACATTTTTCCCCTGTTTTTCCAACAACCTATTATTTATAAAATGACTTAACGTTGTTGCATATTTTATCAAATTGCAATTGATTATGTTCCAACAATTATTAAACCTGTTTTATCCTTCATTGTGTTATGGATGTTGCAATGAAGAAGTGGGGAATGATGAAATGCTTTGTTTAACCTGTTTTCAAGAACTGCCATTTACTGGTTTTGAAAAGATCCAAGGTAATCCGACTGAAAAACTATTTTGGGGTAGGTTAAACCTGAAATTTGGAGTCAGCATTTTTTATTTTATTCCAGGAAGTCCAATTCAAAAAATCATTCATCAGATAAAATACAAGGGAGAAAAAGACCTGGGTATATTCATGGGTAAAATTGCAGGGGATAAGTTAAAGCCAATCATTCAAGACAATGAAATCGACTATTGTATCCCTATGCCATTACATCCCAAAAAAGAATACAAGAGGGGCTATAACCAAGCTTCTCTTTTGTGTCAAGGTATCAAGGAAGTGTGCGAGATTGATTATTTTGATAAAATCGTGATCAGGGAAGAAAATACGAGTTCCCAAACAAAAAAAACCAGAATTGAACGGTGGAGAAATGTTGAAACGATTTTTTCCATCCACGATAAGGAACGAATTATGGACAAGAATATTTTAATTGTTGATGATGTAATTACAACAGGAGCTTCTACTGAGTCATGCGGTCAATTGCTTTTGACGAACGGCGCCAAATCAGTGAGTATAGTTGGGTTGGCGTATACTGTTTAAATGAAGAATGAAAAATGAAGAATGAAAAATGAACAGCCTGTTAATTGTTGAAGAAGTTGAAAGGGTAGAAAATGGCTGTTTCATTCTTCATGTTTCATTCTTCGTTCTTCATTTAATCTCATTTTTCATTCCCTTTCTTCCCTATTGAAAAATCGTTCTATACACTTCTTCAATCAGCGCAACAGAAACGGTTTTTATTCCCAACGTTTTCTCTTCGTTTTTTCTGTTATACTTGCTGATGACAATCTTTTCAAAACCTAACTTCTCTGCCTCTGAAATGCGTTGGTCAATTCTGTTTACGGCCCTTATCTCTCCACTCAACCCTATTTCTCCTGCAAAGCATATTTTTTGCGAAAGTGGTACATCTTCATAGGAGCTGAGTAGTGCAAAGACCATCGCCAAATCAATTGCTGGATCTTCTACTTTCAAGCCGCCAGCGATATTTACAAATACATCTTTCGCCCCAAAATGGAATCCACCTCTTTTTTCAAGGACTGCCAACAATAACTGCAACCGCCTTAGGTCGAATCCACTTGCTGTTCGTTGAGGCGTTCCATAAACCGAAGGCGTAACAAGTGCTTGTACCTCAATCAGCAGTGGACGCAGGCCTTCCATTGTTGCACCAATGGCGATTCCACTAAGTTGTTCTTCCTTTTGATTGATGAGGATGTCTGAGGGATTTGTAACTGGTTTCATGCCCACTCCAGTCATTTCATAAATACCCAGTTCTGCAGTTGACCCAAATCGATTTTTTGTGGTTCTTAATATTCTATAGGCATAGTGCTGGTCTCCTTCAAATTGAAGAACGGTATCCACCATGTGTTCAAGAAGTTTAGGACCAGCAATACTACCGTCTTTTGTAATGTGCCCAATAAGAAAAACAGGTGTTTGTGTTTCTTTTGCAAAACGTTGAAACTCGGCAGTACATTCTCTGATTTGTGATATTGTTCCTGGGGAAGAATCTAGATAGGGTGATTGCAAGGTT
>JBILHX010000117.1:0-9677 GCA_044350285.1 Chitinophagaceae bacterium
TTTAGCCTATTCATACCTTTTTTTTCTTACTTTTTTGTCATCATTAATAGAAAACCTATTTTTCAATTAATGTCAACCTGTCAGAATTTGAATTATGGCATTTTATTTGACCCGATTCTAAAAAAAACAGCATGCAAAAAGGACAAATACGTGTACAGACAGAAAATATTTTTCCAATTATTAAAAAATTCCTTTACAGTGAACACGATATCTTTCTTCGTGAATTAATTGCTAATGCAGTTGATGCTACACAAAAATTAAAAACATATGCATCTTCTGGCGAAGCTAAAGGCGAACTTGGAGAATTAAGAATAGACATTGTACTCGACAAAGATGCAAAAACAATAACCATTTCAGATAGAGGTATTGGTATGACTTCAGAGGAAGTTGATAAGTACATCAATCAAGTGGCGTTTTCAAGTGCTGAAGAATTTCTTGAAAAATACAAAGGGCAAAATGAAGCTAATATTATCGGCCATTTCGGTTTAGGGTTCTACAGTGGATTTATGATAAGTGAAAAAGTGGATTTACACACCCTTTCTTATAAAGAGGGTAGTGATGCTGTCATTTGGGAATGTGATGGCAGTCCTGAATTTACTTTGCAACCAAAGGATAAAGCTGAAAGAGGTACTTCGATTACCCTTCACGTAAATAGCGAGAGTGAGGAATTTCTTGATGCATTCAAAATCAAGGCAATTCTTGAAAAGTTTTGTAAATTTCTACCTGTACCAATCTTCTTTGAAGACAAGCAAATAAATGTTACCAATCCTGCTTGGGTTAAAAAACCTGCAGAATTGACCACTGGGGATTATGAAGAATTTTATAAGTCACTTTATCCTTATAATGAAACTCCTCTTTTTTGGATTCACCTGAATGTTGATTATCCTTTTACATTGACAGGGATTCTTTATTTCCCTAAAATTAAACAGTCTTACGAAATCCAAAAGGATAAAATCCAATTATACAGCAACCAAGTCTTTGTTACCGACGAAGTTAAAGACATCGTACCTGAATTTCTGATGTTGTTGCAGGGAGTAATTGATTCTCCAGATATCCCATTGAACGTTAGCAGAAGCTATCTTCAAGGCGACCCCAATGTAAAAAAAATCAACAATCATATTACCAAAAAGGTAGCGGATAAATTGGATGAAATATTTAGAAATGACAGGAAAGAATTTGAAGGGAAATGGGATAGCCTTGGTCTTTTCGTTAAGTACGGAATGATAACAGATGAAAAGTTCAGGGAAAAAGCCGACAAGTTCCATTTGATGCAAGATTCATCTTCTGATTTATTCTTTACGCTAGAAGAATACAGACTTGCTACAGAAACCTTACAAAAGAACAAGGATGGTAAGTTGGTAATAATTTACACAACGGATCCTGTTCAACAGGATGGTTTTATCAAAGGTGCAGAAGCCAAGGGTTATAAAGTTGTCAAGATGGATACCCTTGTAGATGCTTCATTTATCGGTCAGATAGAATCTAAATGGGATAATGTACAATTCACAAGGGTTGATTCAGATATAGCCGACAATTTAATTGATAAGCAAGAGGACAGTAAGTCAGTATTGTCTTCAAAAGATGAAGAAACGCTCAAGGAATTATTTGAATTTAAAGTTCCTGAAATCACCGTTAACGTTGAAGTAAAAGGATTGAGTCTAGATGCCCAGCCCGTTGTTGCAACAAGGCCAGAGTTTATGCGTAGAATGAAAGATATGGCAGCCTCAAGCGGACCAATGGGTAGTTTTTATGCCAGCATGCCAGATGAAGTTACACTAACCGTTAATGGAAACCATCCCATATACGATGCTATTTTAAAGAATGAAAACAAGGACGCTCAACAAAAGCAGGTTAGAAATCTTGCTGACTTGGCCTTGCTTTCCCAAGGCATGTTAAAGGGTAGTCTTCTTACAGAATTTATTCAACGAAGCATCGATTTAATGAATTCGAATCAAGCGTAAATTCGTAAAGTTTAAAATGTTATGTCAAAAAGGCCCTCGGTGAAATGAGGGTCTTTTTATTTACTGGAACTGGATTCCAGGTCTAATACTTTTAGTTGTAAAGATGTTTGGCCATTGAATGTATTTTCATCTAATGTAAATACCAAATCCAGAAAACGCTGATCATTGATTTCATTGAATTTTTCTGCTAGATTGAATCCAATGCCATTGAAAGCTGTTCCATTTTGTTCAACCTGAAAGCGTACATGATTTTCTTTTACTATTCTTGATCCATTATTTTTTAATCCTCTTGCACAGAAAATTGGCTTTGCGTTGTCTGGACCAAAAGGTTCCATTTGTAGCAGGATTTTATAGAACGATGAAGTTAGGTCTGATAGGGAAACTTCTGCATCAATTTGAATGACAGGAATAAAATGGTGGGGCGAAAGACTTTCGTCAACAATTTTTTCAAATTTGTTTTTGAATGCATCAATATTTTCTGGTAGGAGCGTCATACCGGCAGCAAAATAATGACCTCCAAATCCAATTAATAGTTCTTTGCATTGTTCTAATCCTTCATGGATGTTGAATCCAGGTATGCTTCTTGCACTTCCTGCAACAATATCTCCACTCTTTGTAAAGATAATGGTAGGTTTGAAAAAGCGTTCCAACAATCTACTTGCAACAATACCTATTACCCCTTTATGCCAGTTAGGAGAGTATAAAACAGTTGATTTCTTATCCAATTCAATTGGATTTTCTTCAATCATTGAAATGGCATCTTTTGTAATCTCTTTATCCGCTTCTTTTCGATGCTTGTTGTCAGTTTGTAGCAAAGAAGCTATGTAAAGAGCTTTTGAAGGATCTTTTTCAATAAATAGGGCTACTGCTTTTTTAGCATCATCCATCCTTCCTGCCGCATTAATTCGAGGTCCAATCATGAATCCTAGGCTACCTATGTTAACCGGACCATTCAATTCACTCAATTCAATTAAAGCATTTATACCAATAGAGGCTGATTCATTAACTTGTTTCAATCCATGAAAAGTCAACAACCTATTTTCACCTGTTATCGGAACGATATCTGCTGCTATTGCCGTTGCCACTAATTCCAAATATTTTAGATAGCTACTTTCTTTAAAACCTTTTTTTATTGCTAAGGCATGAATAAGTTTGAAGGCCACACCACATCCACACAACTCTTTATAAGGATATTTACAGTCTTGTTGTTTTGCGTTTAAAATCGCAATTGCTGGAGGTAGCTCTTCACCAGGAAGGTGGTGGTCGCAAACAATTGTTTCAACACCTCTGTTTTTTGCTTCGCGTATCAATTCAGTTGATTTTATGCCACAATCTAATGTGATGAGCAATGTAAAACCATTGTCTACTGTATAATCAACCCCCTGTTTTGACAAGCCATAACCTTCTTTATAACGATTGGGTATGTAATACTCAATGTTTTCAGGATCGTAAAAAGTTGAAATGAAGTCGAATAAAACGGCTACTGCAGTGGTACCGTCAACATCATAATCCCCGTATATTAGTATTTTTTCCTTTTTTTCAATTGCGTCTAAAATTCTTAAAACGGCAATATCCATGTCTTTCATCAACCATGGGGAATGAATTTCGGACAAGCTTGGTCTAAAAAAAGATTTGGCTTGGTTATAATTTATGATGCTCCTTTGTGCGAGGATTTGGCAGAGAATTGGGTGTATGTTGAGCTCTTGCTGTAATTTTGCAGCCAATTCTTTTTCTTCATTAAGAAGATTCCATCTTTTTTTTTTGGTTGGCATTTTTTATTTTTTTCTCTCGGTTGTGTACCTAACCATTTCCATCAATGCCGTCCTCTCTTCAGATGGTGGAAAATTAGATAATAGGTTCAAGGCTTCATTTTTGTATGTTTCCATCTTTTCCTGGGCATATTGAATACCTCCGGCAAGCTTTACTTGCTCAATAACAAACTGAATGTCTTCTGTAGATTTATTTTTATTTTTTAATACAAAAATGATGCTGGATCTGATTTTTTTATCCACTTTTTGCAGGGTGTATATTAAAGGAAGTGTTATTTTTTTTTCTTTAATGTCATTTCCTGTGGGTTTTCCAACATCTTCCGTACCATAATCAAATAAATCATCCTTTATTTGAAAGGCAATGCCAGTATATTCTCCAAATTGCCTAAATTTCTCAGTTATTACCGGATTATTTGAAGTTGAATACGCCCCAGCGGCACAAGCAGACGCCAACAGGGATGCCGTTTTGTTTTTTATAATTGTAAAGTAATCTTCTTCCTTGATGTTTAGTAAACGTGATTTTTCTAATTGAAGCAATTCTCCCTCACTCATTTTTTTTACTGCATCTGCTAGAATTTCAAGAATTGTGAAATCTTTGTTTTCTAGTGACAAAAGCAATCCTTTTGCGAGTAAGTAATCTCCTACAAGAACCGAAGCTTTGTTTTTCCAAAGTGCATAAACAGAAAAAAAACCTCTTCTTTCCGCAGCTTCATCAACAACATCATCGTGAACAAGTGTGGCAGTATGCAGCAACTCTACTAGGGAAGCTGCTCTGTAAGCAACCTCAGTAATCGGACCACACATTTTGGCTGACAAAAGTACAAACATTGGCCTCAATTGTTTACCTTTTGTCTTAACGATGTACTTTAAAATCCTGTCAAGTAAAGGCACATCACTCTTTACAGCATCTCTGAAAAGTTTTTCAAATTGCTTTAATTCCGGATTGATAATTTGTGGAGTTGAACTCATTAGTTGTATGCGAACTTAAGTATAATTTGTTCTCAAAACAAAGGCTATTTGTTTATCCCTATTTTGAATGGACTTATATATTATAATAAAACATCATAATATGTAATTTTTTTTAAATTTGTGTAAAAAAAAAACATTATTAGTTTGATAATTAAAACATTAGCATTAGTTTTGTCAATCTTAGCGTAATACACTTTAACGTATCACAACTATAATCAAATATTAACACTATGGCAAGTAAATTGTTCTCTACAATCCTAGGTTTCCTAGCATTGTCTCTTACCACAGAAGCTCAGATGTCGGCTGCTGGGGGTACAGATTGGAAAGATTCTTCTTTAATCCCAGCTTCAAGGATGGCTCAACACAGCGAGTTTTTAAACAATCAATATAGCTTTCCTTCTAAGCCTAGGAGTCAGTGGGAAGTTGGTGTTAAAGTAGGCGCACCTTCAGTAAGTGGAGACATCGCTTCAAATTATCCTAATTTTGGATTTGGTTTACATGTTAGGAAATCACTTGGTTATTTGTTGTCAATCCGTGGTGAGTATGTTCGTGGAACAGCTACTGGATTAGATTGGAAAGGAAATTACAACTACGCAAACAACACTGCTTGGGCAGGAACAAATGGTTATTTGGGTAACCGCAGGTCATATTCTGGAGCTGGCAACACAGTTTTACTTCTACCAGCTGTAGATAAAGTTTTCTATAACTACAAAACAAATATCAACGACCTAAGCGTTCAAGCATTGTTGAATCTTTCAAATGTGCGTTTCCACAAGGCTGAGCCTAAGTTTGGACTTTACACAATTGTAGGTGTAGGTGTAACATTCTATGACACGAAGATCGATGCATTGAATGCAAGTGGTCAAAAATATAATTTCAACAACATCCCTGGTGGAACGTTCTCTACAAGAAAAGATACCCGCAGCGCTATCAAAGCACTTTTAGATGGTACGTATGAAACCGATGGTGATTCTAACGGACAAAGGGATAACAAACTATTTGGAAAAACTGCTAGGATCTCAGGTACTATAGGTATAGGAGCTGCTTTCAAAATTTCTAAAAGAGTTAATATCGCATTTGAAGAAAGATTGACTTTTGTTAAGGATGACTTATTGGATGGACAGCGTTGGGCTGCAACACCAATTGGAGATGCAGTAGCTACAACACACTATGACACGTATAATTTCTTGTCAGTAGGATTGAACATCAACATTTTCTAATTACCCCCCATTTAACACAAATTATATGAAGCTTAATAAAATATTTTCGTTGCTGTTTCTTGGATTATTCCTAATTACAGCACAAGACGCACTTGCACAAAAAAAATCTAAATCTGTAGAGCCTCTTTATTGGAAAAATCCACTTGAGTTTTCTTATGGTGAATTGAATTCTCCCAAAAGAATGAAATTACCAAAGGTTGTTCTTGATGATGCTGATGGTGATGGTGTTACTGATCAATTTGATATGGAACCAAACACCCCAGCTGGTGCTCCAGTTGA
The DNA here is from genome assembly GCA_044350285.1 of Chitinophagaceae bacterium. Taxonomy (GTDB): domain Bacteria; phylum Bacteroidota; class Bacteroidia; order Chitinophagales; family Chitinophagaceae; genus Pollutibacter. Next base: position 6,199 of record JBILHX010000117.1, read on the forward strand.
TTCTCATGGTGTTAGTAAGGACACTGATGGAGATGGTGTTCCTGATTACAAAGACAAGCAATTGATTACTCCTTCTGAATGCCAGCCAGTTAGCGCTGATGGTGTTGGAAAGTGCCCAGAGCCTGCTTGTTGTTCTGTTGTTCCAGTTGTTGTTCCTGTTTGCAACATGAGTTCTGTTCCAAGCATTAGCTTCGCAAAAAGTTCAACTAAGTTGAGCACTGATGCTCAAGCACTTTTGGCATCAACTGCTGATCGTTTAAAAAATAATCCAGGTTGCAAATTGGTTGTAAGTGGTTATGCAGAGGCTTCAAAAGCAAGCCAGCAGCTTTCTTGGGACCGTGTTAATGCTGTCATCAACTACTTGGTTGAAAAACAAGGTGTAAGTTCTGATAGACTAGTATTCAAATATGGTCAGTCTGCAGGAGATTTAAATACTGTTGACTTGAGTGCTACAGCAGAAGTAACAGATGCTCCAAACACTGTTCCTGCCCCACATCCTAATCTTCGTAAAAAGTAATTTCATAAAAATAATTACAAAAACCCTCCTTTTGGAGGGTTTTTTTGTGACATGTTTAACCATCAAAATAAACAAGAGTTACTAAATTCGAATATTATTTAAAAGGCTTATTTTTGCAATCTTTATGTCACTAAATAGAACTATACTAATCATTCTTGTCTTCGCGTTTGCCTCTTGTTCCAAGTTCAGTAAAGTACTCAAAAGCAAGGATTTTGAGTATAAACTTAAAATGGCTAATACCTATTTTGATAAAAAGGAATTTAGAAAATCTCAGGTTTTGTATGAAGAGTTGTTTCCTGTCTTTAAAGGCACCCCACAATTTGATGATCTCTATTATAAATATGCATATTCCCATTATAACCTGAGAGATTATATTACTGCAGAAAATCTTTTTAAGGGTTATTTGGAAGTATTTTCAAACAGTATCAGGGCTGAAGAAGTTGAATACATGCAATCATTTTGTTATTATAAGCAATCTCCCAAAGCTGAATTGGAACAAACGAATACAATTAAGGCTATTGGAATGCTTCAGATTTTTATCAATACACACCCCGAGTCTACTAAGGTTAAGGAAGCTGAGGCTTTAATTGCAAAATGTCAGGTTAAATTAGAATCCAAGGAATATCTTTCAGCACAATTGTACTACAATGTAGGTCAGTACAGGGCTTCTGCTTTGACATATACAACTCTATTGAACAATTATCCAGACTCTCAAAAAGGGGATGAATACAAGTTGATGGCGATCCGTTCTTATTATAAGTATGCTTCTATGTCTATACCCGAAAAGCAGGTAGAACGTTATCAAAAGGTTATAATTGAAGCTGAGGATTTTCAGGATCGCTTTCCAGAAAGTAAATTGCTGAAAGAAGCTGAACGTTACTTAACTTTGTCTAAGAATAATTTAAAATTACTAAATAATGAGCAGACTTCGCCGGCAGGTAGGTAATAACCTTACCAATGTAGCAGAAACAAAAGATCTGAACGAGATCAAAAAGAAAACAGGTAATCTGTATGAGTCCATTTCCATTATAGCAAAAAGGGCAAGTCAGATTAATATTTCAATAAAGGAAGAACTTCATAACAAGCTCGAAGAATTCGCAAGTCACACCGATAGCTTAGAAGAAATCCATGAGAATAAAGAACAAATTGAAATTTCAAAGGCTTACGAAAAAATGCCTAACCCTGCTCTCTTAGCAACACAAGAATTTATGGAGGATAAAATTCATTATCGTAAAAATAATGAAGATCTTTTCCGTTAATAAGTTAACTGAATTTTTAGAACGGAGGTTTATTAACCTCCGTTTTTCATTTTAGGAAATGATTACATGATTTGTAGTGTTAGAACTTCAATGAAATTGATTAATTTACAATTTCAATAATTTCATTATCCCTTCACATCATTTGCAATGAATAAGAAATGTATGAAATCCAAGCGAACTTCCATTTCATTAAGTTTAATGTTGCTATTTCTTAGTGTTTCCAATAATTTATTATTTGGACAAGAAGTTAATGCCAAGGTTAGTGTTGGGTATGCACAAATTGGAAGTACTGTTGACAAAAAAGTTTTTCAAAATTTGCAAACTTCTTTGGTCAACTTTATCAATAAAAGAAAGTGGACAACCGATGTATTTGACGTTAATGAAAGAATTGAATGTAGTTTTCTGCTAAATTTACAATCAATAGTAGAACCAAATGTTTACAAGGGAACCTTAACGATTCAGGCAGGTAGGCCAATTCACAATACCAACTACTTGTCACCATTGGTTAATTTTATCGACAACGAAGTTGTTTTTCGTTATGTTGAATTCCAACCCATTGAATTTAATGAAAATAAAATAGCTGGAACTGAGCCTTTGGCATCCAACCTTTCTGCAATATTTGCTTATTACGTAAATATTATACTTGGGTTGGATTATGATTCTTTTTCACCCCGAGGCGGAGATGCTTATTTCCAGAAGTCAAACGTGATTGTTAACAGCGCCCCTGATGGTAGATCGATTTCTGGTTGGAAGCCATTTGATGGACAAAGAAATCGATATTGGTTGTCTGAAAATTTGCAAAATAGCCGTTATGCATTGGTTCATGACGCTATTTACACATATTATCGCCAAGGGATGGATAAAATGATTGAGAATGAACAAGATGCTCGCGAGCAATTGTTAAATTCATTTTCAATGCTAAATACATTGAATGAGGAGACTCCAAATCTCATGATCCTTCCATTTTTTTTTCAAGGCAAAGCAGATGAAATCATAAAGATTTTTAAAAAAGGAAATAGTCAGGAAAAATCTCGGGTTTTAGATTTTTGTCAAAAGCTAGACATATCCAATGCAGCAAAATATAAACAAGAATTGAGATGAAGTTGATTCTTTCTTTTTTTATATTCTTTTTTATCTCTTGTTCAACGGCGTTTGATATTCCAACAAATATCATAAAACCCAGTTCTATGGCAGATATTTTGGTTGATGTTTCAATTGCGGAGGGTTTTTCGGAATCATTTTTATACAAAGATTCTTTGTCAAAAAAAGATTCCGTATTAAAAAAAGAGGTCAGTAGGGTTTTGCAGATACATAATATAAGCCCAAATGAATTCTCAAAGAGTTATAAATTTTATTCAAGTAGACCAATTATTTTTAAAATGGTTATGGATTCTGCGAATGCTCGAATAATTAGAGGTAAGGATAAAGAGTATACCAATGACTCTCTAAATGCAAAATAAATTGTCATTTTATGTTTCTTTCAAAGCACGACTTAAAATTGCTTTATGGTGTTGATTTACAACTTGCATCCGCATTTGTTGACAGAAAAGTTCCCTTAGATAATTTGTATTGGAAGAATCGCGAGATTTATATACCATCTGCACCAGGTTATTTTTTTATGCCAATTTTAGCAGATTTGTTGTTTCGTTGTGGTGCTGATAAGGAATATTTGCTAAAATTGGCATAAAAAAATAACCTGGTGC
>JBILHX010000207.1:0-3212 GCA_044350285.1 Chitinophagaceae bacterium
ATTTTTCTTCACATTTTTTTTGTTTGCCGGATTGTCTGATTGTAAGTCTAAATCAAACAACAAAAGCAAAAGAGGCCTGGAGACAGCAATTAAAAATAAGGTATGTAGGATAGCTTGTCGACATAAAAATCAAAACCAATCTCAGGTAGATCTTCGTTGATTGAGCTCTGAAAAGCAATATCCTTCAACAGAGAAGTAACAGTAAGCGACAGCTGTAACAATTTATCTAAATGCACAAAAATGATACAAAATAAACGAGTAACAGGATAATCATCAACGGGATAACAAACTTACTGATGTAAAGGAGTATAGAACCGTCAATGAAAACGGAATATTGTAGTCTGCCATAAGAAGAATTTCCCTCCAAACTTGTGTGTAAATGATTTGTTAAATCATTCGGCTTTTTAGAACCAAAACAATTTTTTTTTGTTCTTTTAATTGCTATCTCCTATTTAACAAAAAACACAAATTAAATTTTATGAATCCGAAAAAAATCGCCTTGGGATTAACAATCCTAACATTCGTTTTTACCCTTGTATCCTGCAAAAAAGAGAAAGATGTGCAAACAGTACCCACTATTACAGCTCAAGTAGTAGCTGCGGCCAATCTGAGTATCCTGGAATCTGCCGTAATCAAAGCCAACCTAGCAAGCACACTTGAAGGTACAGGTCCTTTCACAGTTTTTGCCCCAACTGATGAGGCATTCACGGCCTCTGGCATTACTGCAGCAACTATCAATTCATTAACTGCAGCACAATTACAGAGTATTCTTCTCTACCATGTAATTCCCTCCAAAATTATTGCCGCCAATGTTCCCGCAGGTCCTAATGCCAAAGTGGTTACGGCTAGTGGTGATTCGGTTTTTGTTACTAAAAATGCTTCAGGAGTGTTCATTAATGGTATCAATGTAACACAAGCTGATATAGACGCAAGCAACGGCGTAATTCACTTGGTGTCAAAAGTTATTATGCCTCCAACTGGCAACATTGTCGAAGTGGCACAATCAAATGCCAACTTTAGCTTCCTTGTTGCTGCTGTAGTCAGAGCTAGTACGGGGTCAACGAATGTGGCCCAGATTCTGTCATCAGGAGGGCCTTTTACACTGTTTGCACCTACCAATGAGGCATTCATTGCAGCTGGATTTGCCAATATTGCAGCCATCAATGCAGCTGATCCAAATACACTCGCTGCTATATTGACCTATCATGTTATTTCAGGAAGGGTATTTTCGTCAGGCCTTACCAACGGATCTTCTGTAACTACCGCCAATGGTGGTTCGGTAACCATTGCCTTGAGTGGATCTGCTGCAAGCGTCAAAGGAAAGACAAATGCATCTGCTTCCAACATCATACTAACTAACTTGATGGCAAGGAATGGTGTCATTCACGTTATAGACCGTGTTTTGCTGCCATAATTGTAACACTAAAAAACACTTATCGCAACTTATAGGATAAAAAGACCGGCATGTGCCGGTTTTTTTTTATATTTTGATTTTCTATATTCATAAAAATAAAATGAATTTGAGTAGAGCGAGAATAAGTGACATAAAGCAAGAAAATAAAAAAACCCTTAAAAATCAAGGGCTGTATTAGTTCTCTTAATTAGAGAAAACCGAGATAGAGCCGATATGAACTTTTGCATTCTATACATTCTTTATAAAAATATATAAGTTTGGTTTGCAGATAGGTAAGATTATCAATTACACTTCTTGAAGGAGAAATGGTTTGGTAATATTGTTAGAGGGAGAAATATCTCATTTATAAAGACGACTTTGTAATGCATTGAAAATCAAAAGTAAGGTGGTTCTCTATAGTCAGATGTTTACCCCCCTACTATTGAATTAAACTCGAAAATCCATTTATCCAACCAGAAAATTTCTTTTCGATTGATACATCATCAAATAACCTCTCTTGTTAGATTCAGTCAAGAATGAACGGCCGATTAATGTTTCCAATAGCGGTTGCTTCTCTAAGAATGGACGAATTAATTTTTCTATTCTGGTTTCTGAAACACCAACTCGTTTTCCAAATTCTTCAAAGTCGCTTTTATGGGGGTGCATGTTTTTTCTGTATTGCTCGCTTTTGAAATCATCCGCAAATAATCCTTTGTCTAGCGCAAAATCTGAATCATCCACATGCATTTTGGTATTCAACAAATCATATGCAGGACTTAAGAAATAATCTCCTTTGGACGATTCAAGTAATGAGAAGTTTTTCAAGTGAGCATCGCCATTTGAAAACAAAAAATTGAAAAGTACAAGCGAAAAGTATTTTTCAATTTCTATGCGCCATGCTGATACATATTTTTGAATCAACAATCCTGCTTCTTCGTAACTGAATTCATATTTGAAATTGGGCCCAGCACTGTCTTTGGTTTTTCCGGCTAATGTTGCAAAATCTTCAACGCCCCATTTAGTGCCATCATTTCTAACATCAAAACGTTTTGTAATGTAGGCAGGAGAACCATTTTTAAAAAATATCATGGCGTTTTCAGCCGTGTTTAAACCATACACTTGCTTAGCTATTTGCATGGTCAAATGTTCATTTGCAGGTACCTGATCTAGTTTTTTCAAATCCCTTGGTATGGGCTTAAGAATGTAAGTTCCTTGTTCTCCTTCCGTGGTTAAACGCAGTATATTTTTCTCTAGCACAAAACTTAACTTTTCCTGTACACCAGATATGGATATGCGTTTTCGATTTTCCATGAAGAGCGAAGCAACTTCTTCGTTCAGTTTTGGCTGATCGTAAGGTAAAAGATGATTTACCTTTTTACCATTGAATAAATTCCGAAGACATCCTGAACTGTATGTTGAGAATCCTTCAGCCAATGTTCCTGGACAATTGTTTAATTCTTGTACGTTCATGTTATCATGATAGGTTTTACAGTTATTGCCCCGATGGTATCATATTGTGCGGTTGCAGCAAGAAAACCAACATGATCTTCTTCGTCAATTTTCAATTGTATGCTTTGTAATTTTCGGTTTACACCTTCACTGAGCATGTTAAAGAAAAACGGGAACAAGAATTTGCTGCTATATTCCTGTTGTGTTTTAGGTAGCGTTAAGCTGATCGCAGGATTACTTGGATCTAAAAAATATTTGTCATCGTACCTGAAAATATAGTGATGACGGTCTTCTTCAATGAGCAGTCCAGTCAAAATCCCATTGCGGTATATTTCTAGTGTACGCATTCAGTTATGGTTTCTTTTTTACG
>JBILHX010000021.1:0-32215 GCA_044350285.1 Chitinophagaceae bacterium
AAAAAATGTTTTACAGAAGGGAATGAAAATGCTGTTTGATGCAGCTACAAAGCCCCAGAAGAAAAATACCGTAATCAATACACCGAATTGAGACCATTTCGTTTGCTGGTTCATGTGAAAGTTGTTTTATGAATGCTGAAAATAAAAAGATTTATTTAATTGTAAATTTTTTCTTCTGAAAAAAGAACAACAAAATTTCATAAATTCAGCATTATTTAAAATTAATACATGGAAATTATTCATATCAGTGCAGAATGTTACCCAGTAGCCAAGGCAGGTGGACTTGGAGATGTTGTGGGGGCTTTACCGAGGTTCCAAAAAGAATTGGGCCATGTTACCAAGGTTATCATGCCGATGTATCGAACATCATTTTTATACAAGCACGATTGGGAAGTAGTGCATAAAGGTGGGGCAAATCTAGGTCACAGTTGGTTTGATTTTACAGTTATCAAGGAAAAATCGGGTGTTCTGGGTTTCGATTTATACCTTCTAGACATAAATGGTTTGTTGGATCGGGAAAAAGTTTATGGATATGATGATGATACAGAACGATTTTGCGCCTTTCAAATAGCCACGATTAGCTGGATTAATACGTGGGATATTCTTCCTGATGTTGTTCATGTTCACGATCACCATACAGCAATGATACCTTTTATGATGCAACATTGCTATGGCTTTGTCAGATTAAAAGCAATTCCAACCGTTCTTACAATTCACAATGCACAATACCAGGGCAGCTTTGGGTGGGACAAGACAATTTACATCCCACAATGGGATAGCTGGAAACGGGGAATATTGGAGTGGAATGGAAGCATCAATCCTTTGGCCGCAGGCATAAAGAGCGCTTGGCAAGTTACAACTGTCAGCAATACATACCTGCATGAAATGCGATTTATGAGCAACGGGCTTGAGCCATTGTTTGAATATGAAAAAGGCAAAAGCATAGGCATATTAAACGGGATAGATTATACTGTTTGGGATCCATCAAACGACAAGTACTTAAGCTCACATTTTGATTTAGACACCATTGAAGAGGGAAAGAAGGCGAATAAAAAAATCCTTTGTGAAACATTTGGATTGGACCAAGAAAAACCTTTGTTTGTCTTTATTGGTCGTTTGGTTGGAGAGAAAGCTGCCGATTTGTTGCCACAAGTCATCATGGACTCATTTAATTTCATTGGGCGAAAAATGAATTTTCTCATACTTGGAAGCGGAGAAAATGAGGTTGAAGAACGGCTAACACAATTAAAAGTGATAAGTCAACAAGATTTTAATGTTTACATCGGCTATAATGAAACCCTAAGCCATCAAATGTATGCAGGGGCAGACTTCTTGTTAATGCCATCAAGGGTTGAACCATGTGGTTTAAATCAAATGTATTCCATGAGATACGGAACAATTCCATTGGTAAGACGAACTGGTGGGCTAATTGATACGGTTGTTGACATGGACGAAGAAAATGGATATGGAATAACGTTCAATGATGCCAATGTTGGAGACATCACCCAAGCTGTTTATCGAGCTGTAGAACTTTATTACGAAAACAAGACTTTCCATAGTTTACGAAGAAAGATTATGGAATTGGATTTTAGTTGGGACCATAGTGCGCAACAATATATCGATCTTTATAAAAATTTTCAGTAAATTAGTATCAATTATACACTCATGAATAAAAATGTAATTGCGGTTATTTTAGGGGGAGGAGCAGGTTCAAGATTATTTCCACTTACTTCTACAAGAAGTAAGCCTGCAGTGCCTATAGCTGGAAAATACAGACTTGTAGACATACCCATTTCGAATTGCCTCAATTCTAACATTGGAAGGATTTATGTATTAACCCAATTCAATTCAGCTTCTTTAAACAAGCATATTAAAAATACCTATCACTTTAGTGCCTTCAGTGCGGCATTTGTAGACATCATTGCCGCTGAACAAACCCCAGATAATCCAGCATGGTTTCAAGGAACAGCAGATGCTGTAAGGCAATCCCTCCGCCATATTTCACAACAAGACTTTGACTATGTGTTGATCCTTTCCGGAGACCAACTGTATCAGATGGATTTTGATGAAATGATCGACAATCACGTTAAAAGCAAGGCAGACATTTCTATAGCAACAATTCCTGTTGGTGCCAGTGAAGCCACTGAATTTGGAATCATGAAAAAGTCTGAAGGCAATGTAATCACCTCCTTTATTGAAAAGCCCCAAAAAGCGGTACTTGATGATTGGGAAAGTGATACGGGTGCGGCTATGCAAGAAAAGGGGAGGGTTTACCTAGCAAGCATGGGGATTTATATTTTTGGAAGAAAAGTTCTTTTTGACCTTTTACAAGAAGGGTTTAAGGATGCTACAGATTTTGGTAAAGAAATCATCCCCAATTCGATATCTAAGCACCATGTTGTCAGTTTCCAATATGATGGTTATTGGACTGATATAGGAAATATTCATTCTTTTTTTGAGGCGAACCTTGCATTAACCCAAGACATGCCTGAATTTAATTTGTTTGACAATACAAAAGCTGTTTACACAAGGGCCAGGATGTTGCCTCCAGCAAAAATCAGCGGGTCTACACTAGAAAAAACAATCATAGCCGAAGGATGTATCATTAACGCTTCACGGATTGAAAATTCAGTGATTGGAATTAGAACGCGCATCGGTTACGGAACTACCGTTGTGAGTTGTTATATCATGGGAACAGATTTTTACGAAACCCTGAATGAAATGAATTCTTCAGTAGAAAGGGGAATACCGAAACTAGGAATTGGTGAAAGATGCTACATAAAGAATGCCATTATTGATAAAAATTGCAGAATTGGTAATGATGTCAGAATCAATGGTGGTAAGCATTTGGCCAATTCAGATCATTCCTTGTATACTATCAAAGAGGGTATCGTCGTCGTAAAAAAAGGAGCTGTATTACCTGACGGATTCGTCATTTAATTTTTTTTGGATTTTTTTGTGCTTTTGAATATTCTTGTGTAACTTTTACACAAAGTTTAAGACATTTTTATGGCTAATATTATCGAAAAAAATGCATTTGCAAGCAAACCAACCTTGACTTTTTGGCAAATTTGGAACATGTGTTTTGGCTTTTTTGGTATTCAATTTGGATGGAGTCTCCAAATGGGTAACATGAGTGCCATTTACGAGTTTTTAGGCGCAAATCCAGAAGATATACCGGGCTTATGGCTTGCAGCCCCCATGACAGGATTGTTAATTCAACCAATTGTAGGATACCTAAGTGACAGAACCTGGCATCCTCGTTGGGGCAGACGACGTCCATACTTTTTGATTGGTGCAATATTAAGTTCAATAGCCCTTTTTTTTATGCCCAATTCTCCAACGGTGTGGATTGCTGCAGGTACGTTGTGGATCCTGGACTCATGCATCAATATTTCAATGGAACCATTCCGAGCCTTTGTTGCTGACAATTTAAATGAAAAACAACGCTCTTTTGGTTACGCCATGCAAAGCATGTTTATTGGTGCGGCTTCATTTTTAGCAGGGTTTCTTCCAACATTGTTAGTTGATTGGTTTGGAGTGTCAAGGCAAAAAATAAACGGAGGCATCCCCGGTAACATAGCTTGGTCTTTTTATATTGGAGCCTTTGTTTTTTTAATTGCAGTTTTATACACAGTTTTCAAGAGTAAAGAATACCCACCTGTTTCAGATGTCTCCTTGTCTCAAGTTTCAGAAAAAAATATTTTTTCTGAAATCCTTTCAGCCATTTCAAACATGCCGAGTCAAATGAAAAGACTGGCTTTGGTACAATTTTTAACATGGCCTGGGCTTTTTTTAATGTGGTTTTATTATGGAACTGGTGTTGCTGTTAATATTTTCGGGGGCAACGCAAAAGGTGCAGAGGGCTCTAAAGAATTATTGTTATTTTCCCAAGGTCTTGAATTTGCAAATACAACATCAGCCATACTAAACTTAGTTACCTTTCTTTTTTCATTTACGATTCCATTTGTAGTTGGGAAAATTGGTAATAAATTTACGCATACTGTTTGCTTGATCATCGGAGGAATTGGGCTTATTTCAGTAAGTTACATACACGAGCCGAGTCTGCTGTTCTTGTCAATGAGTATGGTTGGGATAGCATGGGCTTCCATTCTTTCAATGCCCTATACAATGCTTGCTGGTAGCATACCTCCAGCCAAAATGGGAATTTACATGGGGATATTTAATTTTTTTATTGTCTTACCGGAAATAATTGCCTCACTTACTTTTGGTAAAATAATGAGCAATTATCTAAACAATGATCGACTTCTTGCTGTCATGATAGGAGGTTTACTTCTAATTGCTGCAGGGATTTTATGTGCCATTTTTGTAAAAGAAGAAAAACAGAAATAACATGAAGCTGAAGTCCATTATTGCATCTTTCCTTTTATTGTTTTGTTCAATATCATTTGCACAAAATCAAATCAACGCATACCCAACTCATTGGTGGGTAGGAATGAAAAATCCGAAGCTTCAATTGATGTTGCACGCTGATTCTGACCTTTCTAAAAATCTAAGAATCAACAAAGCCGGAATATCGATTCAGAAAATATTTCAACCAGAAAACAAGCATTACTTATTTATAGACATCAATATAACTCCCGCGGCCAAGCCTGGTATGTTCAGTTTTACCTTTCAAGACGGGAAGTCAATCAATTATGAGCTCAAAACAAAATCACCATCTTCAATTGGTAAAGTCAATCAAGGTGTAAATGCATCAGATTTGATTTATCTGATCATGCCCGATAGATTCGTTAATGGGGATGCGAGCAATGACCAATTCACAGATCTTCGAGACAAGGATGTTGATAGAAAAAACCCTTATGTTAGACATGGTGGAGATTTAGCGGGAGTATCAAAAAAGTTGGATTATCTAAAAAATTTAGGTGTCACTTCAATCTGGATGACCCCACTTTTAGAGAACAATATGCCCAAAATGCAGGAGGGGCCATATACCATGAGTGGATATCACGGATATTGGATTACCGACCACTATAAAATTGACAAGAGATTTGGAGGGAATGATGCGTATAAAAACATGGTTAAGGCTGCTCATGAAAAGGGTTTAAAAGTAATTCAGGATGCTGTGTATAATCATGTTGGATCATTTCACCATACTGTTTTGGATTTACCCATGAAGGATTGGCTCAACCAATGGCCAACATATACCGGTTCTAATCACCGGGAGGAATTGTTCATCGATCCTCATGCTTCTTCCGAGGAAAAAAAAATCATGATTGGCGGTTGGTTCGTGCCTCATCTACCGGACCTTAATTTAGCCAATCCTTACTGTGCCAATTTTATCATACAAAGCAATATTTGGTCTACACAAGAATTTGGCATCGATGGGTGGAGGGTTGATACCTACAAGTATTGTGATGAAAAGTTTTTGAATAACATCAATGCTGCAATAATCAAGGAATTCCCAGCTATCACTGTTTTTGGTGAAGCATGGACAAATTCAGTACCAGCAAGTGCTTATTTTACGCAAAATAATATTGATGCGCCTTTTAAGCACCAGATTAAAGGTGTAACTGATTTCCCGTTAAACAGTGCCATGTTTGACGCGTTGAATCAGCCTTTTGGTTGGACAGAAGGTATTTCTAAATTGTACATGACTTTGTCACAAGACTTTCTTTATAAGGATCCAATGACAAATTGTATTTTCTTGGACAACCACGACATGAACAGGTTTTATTCAATGGTTGAAGAAGATTTGTCACGTTATAAAATGGGTCTTGGGTTGTTATTTACACTACGAGGAATTCCTCAGGTTTATTATGGCACAGAATCCCTCGCTAAAAATTATAAGAACCCAAACGATGCCGCTGTAAGAAAAGATTTTCCAGGTGGTTGGTCAAATGATTCAATTGATAAGTTTGATATTTCTAACTTGGACACGAAAGAAAAAGAAGCATTCATATACTTTCAAAAATTAGCGAATTTCAGAAAAACGAGCATAGCCATTTCAAAGGGGTCACTAAAGCAATTCATACCACAGAATGGCATTTATGTTTATTTTAGGTTGCACGAGAAGCAAACATTGATGTGTGTTGTGAATACAAATGCAACGGAAACCAATGTTATGCTTGACAGATTTTCTGAAGTGAATTCAGGTGTGAAAAGAATGAAAAATGCTTTAACAGAACAAACCATCAGCGTAGATTCATCAATAAAAATTCCTTCAAAATCATTTCAACTGTTTGAGCTGATAAAATAACAATAAATGTCTACACCATCACCTTCAGGTCAGGAAACATCTAATCAAGGTGATACAATCCCTTATGAAGAGGTACATTTTGTAGATACTGAAAAAGCTGTATGGAATTATTCTCTTTTTACAGCGGAGGCCATTAACAATTTTCAACAAGGCACTTTATACAATGCCTATGAATTCTTTGGAAATAAGCAAATGACTGTACTAGGTAGAAAAGGCACTTATTTTGCTGTCTGGGCTCCAAATGCAACATTAGTCAGTGTTACAGGTAATTTCAATGATTGGACGGAAGATAAAAACCCGCTGTTTGTTCGCCTGGACCATAGTGGAATTTGGGAAGGATTTATTCCTGATTTTAATCGAGGAGAGGTATATAAATATCACATAACTGGATTCGGAGGAAAAAAAATGGATAAAGGCGATCCTTACGCTCATTTTTGGGAAAAAAAGCCAAAAACTGCCTCAATTGCCTGGAATTTTGAATTTACTTGGCAGGATGAAAATTGGATGACCAATAGGGAGAAACACAATTCCCTTGATTCACCCTATTCAGTGTACGAAGTTCACCTTGCCAGTTGGATGAGACCCAATCCAGATGATGAAGAATCCTATTTTAGTTATTGGGAAATTGCCGAACGCTTGGTACCCTACGTGAAAGAACTAGGCTTTACACATGTAGAGCTCATGCCAGTAATGGAGTTCCCTTTCGATGGGAGCTGGGGATATCAAGGAACAGGATATTTTGCACCCACATCACGCTTTGGTCATCCAGAAGAGTTCATGGCAATGATTCAATATTTCCATCAGGAAGGCATTGGAGTTATACTTGATTGGGTTCCCTCGCATTTCCCTTATGATAGCCATGGTTTATTTATGTTTGACGGAACGCATACTTATGAGTATGCAGACATGCGTAAAGGCTACCATCCAGATTGGAACAGTTATATTTTTAATTACAAGAGGGGAGAGGTGAGGTCTTTTTTAATAAGCAATGCCAGATTTTGGTTAGATAAATTTCATGTAGATGGAATTCGGGTTGATGCTGTTTCCTCTTTGCTTAAATTGGATTATTCCAGAAACATAGGAGAATGGGAACCGAATGAATTCGGTGGAAATGGGAACATGGAGGCAATCGCCTTTCTCAAAAACCTGAATGAGATGGTTTATCGGGATTTCACCGGGGTTCAAACGATTGCAGAAGAAGCAACGAATTGGCCAGGCGTTTCCAAGCCTACTTTTGCAGATGGACTTGGATTTGGCATGAAATGGATGATGGGTTGGATGCATGACACCATCAGATATTTCAAACAAGACCCTATAAATAGGCAATACCAGCAGGACCAACTGACCTTTAGCATGATGTATTTTTATGATGAAAATTTCATGCTTCCTCTTAGTCACGATGAAGTGGTTCACGGGAAATCACCAATGATCTATAAAATGCCGGGTGATGATTGGCAAAAGTTTGCCAACCTTAGGCTTCTCTATACATATATGTTTGCTCACCCAGGAGCCAAGTTATTGTTCATGGGAAATGAGTTTGCACAAACCGTTGAGTGGGATTATAAATCACAGTTGAGGTGGGATCTTTTGTCGCATGATTCACACAAAGGAATGAAAGCTTGTGTAACAGCATTGGCCAACCTTTTAAAAAACGAACCAGCACTTCATTCTAAACAATTCGAAAGCGAAGGATTTGAATGGTTTGACCTGAATCATCGAGAAGAATCTGTCATATCTTTTAAGAGAAAAGGACTGCAAGAAAAAGACGAATTGATAATTATACTAAACATGACACCTATGGAGCGAATTGATTGGGGAATTTGTATCGACGGACCTCCATCCAACTGGAATGAAATTTTTAATAGCGATGCTTTGAACTTCTGGGGTACGGGAAACTACGTAAACAATGCTGTAATTACCCCTCAAAATCAAATAAATATTAAAAAATATCAAATAAAACTATCTCTGCCTCCGTTAGGTGGATGTATTATTAAGAAATTACCGTAATCCCTAATCCCACCAACAATGAAAAGAATTATTCTTTTTGGCCTCATCCTGCTTGCAGGTATCGCCAGCCAAGCCAGAGAAAAAGACGACAGCATCAAAGTATTGCTTAAAAAAGGACAAATTGAAAAAGATGCTGGAAGAAATAAATTGGCTTTGGAATATTTTCAAAAAGCAATCGCAGCAGATCCAAAATTGATTGATGCACACAGGACCATAGGTTTGTTGGCATTAGAAACACGTCAATTTGATTTGGCAAGACAGTCTTTTTTAACTGTTCTTGAATCAACTCCCAACGATGAAGTTGCCTTGGAAAAAGTGGTAAACATCTTTTTCTCATTCAGAAGATGGGATGAAGCCATTCGTTATGGTCAAAAAATGATTTCCCTGAATGCTGGACAGCGTATGAATTATATGATAGGCAAGAGTTTTTATGAAAAAGAAGACTATGGCCAATCCTTTAAATATTTAGAAGCTGCATTCAAAGAGGAACCTAAAAATGCTGAAATCCCAACCATGTTTGCAAGAGCGTTGGTTGACATGAGTAACTTCAAAGCAGCAGTTAGGTATTACAATGATGCCATCACATTGGATTCAAATAATACCAGATTGATGAATGAAATGGCCATGGCATATTCTGCCATGAATGATGAGAAATCTGCAGTCAAGTATTATGAGTTGGCAATGGAAAAAGGATATAAGGTTGACAATGATTTTATAGAAAACCTTTCTAACTCGTATATTGGAGCTGGTACACCTGAAAAAGGAATGGACCTATTAAAGAAACTGCTTGAGAAAAGGCCCGGGGATATTGATTTATTAAACAACTTGGCTGATAACTATTATAAATTGGGTAAATACCAAGAAGCAATTAACCACTGGGATAAAGTTCTTTATCTAGACAAGGAAGCAGCAAGGGCATTGTATATGATTGGAATGTGCTACAATAAAATGGGTGATAAAACCAAAGGTTCAGCACTTTGCAACAAAGCCATAGAAATGGATCCAGCACTAAAACAATTCCGTTCTGTTAAAGGAATGCCAGGTGGCGGATCAT
Source organism: Chitinophagaceae bacterium (assembly GCA_044350285.1). Classification (GTDB taxonomy): domain Bacteria; phylum Bacteroidota; class Bacteroidia; order Chitinophagales; family Chitinophagaceae; genus Pollutibacter. The sequence continues at coordinate 9,282 of JBILHX010000021.1, forward strand.
AAACAAAAAAAAAGCATTAAATGAAAATATTGCCTGAGAGGATGTAATTAAATTACATTTTCTCAGGCACTTTTATTCCTAGCATTTGCATGCCAGATGATATTATGGTAGATGTTAAAGACGCAATGCGTAATCTCAATTGTTTTTTCTCTTCACTTTCTGCGTTACCAATTGAATGATTCGCATAGAATGAATTAAAGGCTTGTGCCAATTGGAATAAATAAATGGAAATCACAGAAGGGTCCAAATCCGTTGCAGATTGATGCAAAATATTTTCAAATTGTTCTGCCAAGAGCAACAGTTCTTTTTCAATGGGCAATAGGTTTATCTCAACAGGAATTGGTTCTTGAGCGATATCGTTTTTTCTTAAAATTGATTTAATCCTCGCAAATGCATACTGCACGAAAGGTCCTGTGAATCCATGAAAATCAATCGATTCTTCTGGGTTAAAAATCATTTTCTTTTGTGGACCAACCCGCAATAAGAAAAATTTAAGTGCACCCAATCCTATGGTATCGTACAAGGCTGCTAATTCTGATTCGGTGAAATCATTGACTTTTCCAAGACTCAAGGTATGTTCTCTTGAAATGGAAATCATTTCTTCAATCAGATCATCCGCATCAACAACAGTACCTTCTCTGCTCTTCATTTTACCTGTAGGCAGTTCAACCATCCCATAAGACAAGTGATGTATTCCATCGGAATAAGGAAGCCCCAATTTTTTACAAATCAATTGCAACACCTTCATGTGATAATTTTGCTCATCGCCAATCACATAAATGCTCTGATCCATTTGGAATTCTTCATATTTTCTTTGGGCCAATCCAATGTCCTGCGTGATATAAACAGAGGTTCCATCTTTCCTTAAAACCAATTTTTCATCCAACCCCTCATCCGTCAAATCAATCCAAACACTTCCATCTTCCTTTTTATAAAATACATTTTTTTTCAATCCCAACTCAATGGTATCCTTGCCTAAAAGATAGGTCTCACTTTCATAGTAAGTCTTGTTAAAATCAGAACCAATGCGCTTGTAGGTAACCTCGAAACCTTCGTATACCCATTGATTCATGGTGCGCCATAAACTCATGACCTCTTCTTTTCCATTCTCCCAATCCAACAACATTTGTTGTGTCTCTTTCATAATTGGGGCTTCCCTTTCAGCGGTTGTTTTATCAAGACCCGATGAAATCAAACCCTCCACCTCCAATTTATATGCGTCATTGAACTTTACATAATAATCACCTACAAAGTGATCTCCTTTCATTTGAGTAGATGATGGCGTGGCACCATTGCTGTACCTCTGCCAAGCAATCATGCTCTTGCAGATATGAATTCCTCTGTCATTTACAATGCAAGATTTGATTACTTCATATCCATTGGACTTCAAGATTTCTGATATGCTCCACCCTAAAAAATTGTTGCGCAAATGTCCCAAATGAAGAGGCTTGTTGGTATTGGGTGATGAATATTCAACCATTATTTTTTTGCCATTGATAGGGGCTTTGCCAAAACAAGGGTCTTGATAATGCACATTTAGCATCTTCAACAAATAACTATTGTGTATCGTTAAGTTGAGAAATCCTTTGATGATAGAAAATCCAGTAAACAAATCTTGGTTGTTTGTTATGAGATATTCCCCAAGTTCATTACCGAGCTTTTCTGGACTTATTCGCAATGGTTTTATAAGCGAAAACATCACAATGGTATAGTCTCCACTGAATTCTGGTTTGGTCGGATTTACCTGAAAATCTTTCGATGTAAACACTTGTCCGTATAAAACACCAATTGCTTCTATCGCTTTTTCTCTAATAAGTTGACTTAGCATAATTTCTAAAGTTGTTGCAAAGGTACGATTCCCTTAATTTTATCCCATGTACAAAATTTTAATTACTACAAGTTGTATTTTAATGACTTTAGTGGCATCAATGGGAAACACAATGGGACAATCAAAAAAAATTGATCTTCAAGGCCATCGGGGTTGTAGGGGACTGATGCCGGAAAATACAGTTGCGGCCATGATTAAGGCGATAGATTTGGGTGTTACAACACTTGAGATGGATGTTGTCATCACAAAAGACAAGCAGGTTCTTCTTTCTCACGATCTTTCTATGAATCCTGAAATATCAACTAAGCCTGATGGAACATTCATAAATACATTGTATGAAAAGCCTTATAACATCTATCAAATGACATTTGAAGACATTTCCTTGTGGGATGTAGGATTGAAGATAAATCCAAAATTTCCAGAACAAAAAAAAATCCCTTCTCAAAAACCCTTGCTTAGTCAAGTGATCGATTCTGTCGAATCCTATATCACAAAAAATAAGTTAAGGCCTGTTAAATACAACATCGAAACAAAATGCAATCCTGAAGATGATGGAAAACTTCATCCTGCACCTGAAGAATTTGTCCAATTATTGATGGACGTGATAGGATTAAAAAAAGTTTCAGACAAAACGACTATCCAGTCTTTTGATGCAAGGACCATACGCTTGGTGAATAAATTATTTCCGGAAGTAAAAACATCCTATTTGATTGGGTTTTCGGATAAAAGAACCCCAAATGAAATTGTGAAGGATCTCGGATTTAAACCTGATATCATTAGCCCCGAGTTCAAATTGGTCAATCCCTCTTTTTTGAAAGCATGTAAAAAGGAAAAAATGAAGGTAGTTGTTTGGACTGTAAACTCAAAAGAAGACATTAAACACATGTCAGATCTACACGTTGATGGCATAATTTCTGATTATCCAGACCGGTTTTCGATTTTAAAAAATAGATAATATGGTTGAATTGTCTACTCTTTCCGGCTTAAAGTGGTAAATTTGCATTTATTGAAAAATCAATGAGAACAATTGAAGTAGCAGATAAGTCAACTATCCGCCAGTTTTTAGAACTGCCATTTGTCATTTATAAAGACGACCTCAATTGGGTTTGTCCTCTAAATAACGACATTGAATCTGTATTTGATCCAAAGAAAAATAATTTCTTCAATTACGGGAAGTGCACAAGATGGATTTTATTGAATGATGCTGGTGTGGTAATAGGAAGAATTGCGGCTTTCATCAATCATAAAAAGGCGGATAAAGAAGAATATCCAACTGGTGGATGCGGTTTTTTTGAATGCATAAACGATCAGCAAGCTGCAAATATTTTGTTTGACCAAGCAGTTTCATGGCTTAGTCAACACGGCATGCAGGCAATGAATGGACCCATTAACTTTGGTGAAAATGATATGTGGTGGGGTTTATTGATTGAAGGATTTACAAGTCCTTTTTATGGAATGAATTACAATCCACCTTATTACCAATCTCTTTTTACAACTTACGGATTTACTGTAAAGTATGAGCAGATTTCCAACTCAATCGACATTAGAAAGGGGCTGCCTGAAAAAGTGGCAAAAATCGCGAACTGGGTATCAAAAAGAAATGGAAATTCCTTTGAGCATTTAGAAGTCTCAAAATTTGATAAGTATGCACACGATTTCATGGAAATCTACAATGATGCATGGAAAGATTTTGAGAATTTTTCAGGACTAACTGAAGAAACGATCAGGGAAACATTGGTAAAGATTAAGCCTGTTATGGACCCTAATTTAATTTGGTTTGCCTATGTGAACGATGAGCCAGCCGCATTTACAATGGCCCTTCCAGACACAAATGAATTGATTAAGGGATTGAATGGCAAGCTCAATGTCTGGGGTAAACTCAGGTTTGTTTGGAACAAAGCCACCGTAAAACATACCCGAATGAGGGCTGTTATCATGGGTACAAAGGATAAGTTTAGAAATATGGGACTAGAGTCTGCCATGTTCATGAAAATGCAGGAATACACGAGGCCTTTAAATCACTACCAAGAGTTAGAACTATCGTGGGTAGGTGATTTTAATTCAAAAATGCTATCAGTTCACTATGCAATAGGAGCAACTTTTTCCAAAAAGCATGCAACGATGTTTTTTAAGTTTAACAATTAGATTTTATTATACAATATTCAACAATGAAATTTACTATCGAGAAAATATTGGATTTTTTCTATCCTATTTTTGCAAAGGTTTTTGATAAAACGACCTATAGGTATGCTGCCTGTGGTGGAACAAATACTGTATTCGATATCTTCCTTTTTTTTATCAGCTACAATTACATTTTACACAAACAAAACCTTGTGATTTCTTCGATTGTTTTGACTCCTCATATTGGAGCTTTTTTATTGGCTTTTCTGGTAAGTTTCCCAACTGGATTTTTATTGATGAGGTTTGTTGTATTTCAGGAATCGTCACTGAAAGGAAGGGTTCAGCTTTTCCGTTATTTTGTTACTGTTAGTGTAAGTTTACTCTTGAATTATTTTTTCTTGAAGCTTTTTGTTGAGAAATTTCAAATTTTTCCAACCGTCGCCAAGATTATTACAACATTCATTGTAATTGGATTTAGTTACGTTTCCCAGAAAAATTTTAGCTTCAAAGCCGCTAATTAACTACCATCAAAAAAATAAAAATGAGCAACTACGATGTTGTGATTATTGGAGGAGGTCCTATTGGCATGACTTGTGCCATTGAATCATCAAAAAAAGGACTTTCGCATGTAATTATAGAAAAAGGTGCTTTGGTTAATTCAATATACAATTACCCAATGAACATGACTTTTTTCTCAACATCTGATAAATTGGAAATTGGTGATGTTCCTTTCATTTCAAACAACCCAAAACCAACCAGGTCTGAAGCGCTTGAATATTATAGACGGGTTGCAATCTTCTGGAAATTAAACATTAGGCTGTATGAAAAAGTGAATTCTGTAGAAAAATTAGAGAATCAATTCATCATTCATACAACGAAGGAAATCTATTCTACCAACAACATTGTCATCGCCACAGGGTTTTATGACATCCCCAATTTGATGCACATTCCTGGAGAAAATTTACTGAAGGTGCATCATTACTACAAGGAGGCACACATATATTTTGGACAAAAAATTGTTGTTATTGGTGCTGCAAATTCTGCAGTTGATGTAGCCATGGAAACTTGGAGGAAGGGCGCCGATGTAACGATGATCATCAGGGATGAACACATAAGGGATTCCGTAAAATATTGGATCAAGCCGGATGTTGAAAATCGAATCAAGGAAGGCTCCATAAAAGCTTACTATAATTCTTCTCTAAAATCCATCCAAGAAAAAACAGTAACCATTGTTTGTGAAGAAGAAGAAATTTTTCTCGACAATGATTTTGTCTTAGCCATGACCGGATACCTGCCAGATTTCAACCTGTTAACCTCACTTGGAATTACCTTGGGCAATGATGAATTCAGCACACCAACTTACAATGCAGCATCAATGGAAACCAATATAAAAGGAATCTATTTGGCTGGGGTTATTTGTGGTGGACTAAAAACAAACAAGTGGTTTATTGAAAATTCTAGGATTCATGCATCGATGATTATTGACGATATTTTTGTCAAGTTACATACTTAGCCAAATGAAAATACCAATCAATCAACTCTTTTGTGCCATTTTGATAGTTAAATACTGAAAAAACTACCTGTTTGGCATCTGTTTTGGACTAAAACTGACAAGATTGCCTATAAATTCTCTCGGCACATGTCTTGCTCTTCACAATTATCTAAAATTCAATTTATGGCAAAGATTATTGGAATTGATCTTGGTACTACTAATAGTTGTGTTTCTGTAATGGAAGGCAACGAACCTGTTGTTATCGCGAATGATGAAGGCAGAAGAACCACACCCAGTGTTGTAGCATTTTTAAAGAATGGTGAACGAAAGGTTGGCGATCCTGCAAAAAGACAGGCAATCACCAATCCTATTAACACCATTACCAGTGTAAAAAGATTCATGGGACGTCGTTTTGACGAGGTAACTGAAGAAATTAAACATTGGGGTTATAAAGTGGCAAAGGGAGATAACAACACTGTTCGTATTGATATCGATGGAAGGTTGTATACACCACAAGAAATTAGTGCGATGGTGCTTCAGAAAATGAAAAAAATTGCAGAGGACTATCTTGGGCATGAAGTAAATGAGGCGGTAGTAACTGTTCCTGCTTACTTCAATGATGCACAACGTCAGGCAACCAAAGAAGCCGGTGAAATTGCAGGTTTAACCATTCGTAGAATCATCAACGAACCTACTGCAGCAGCGTTGGCTTATGGACTTGACAAGAAAAATGTAGATAGCAAAATTGCCGTGTATGATCTTGGTGGTGGAACTTTTGACGTTTCAGTTCTAGAGCTTGGTGATGGTGTTTTTGAAGTTAAATCAACCAATGGTGACACTCACCTTGGAGGCGATGACTTTGACATGGTGATTATGGATTGGCTTGCTGATGAGTTCAAGAAAGAGGAAAATATTGATTTAAGAAAAGATCCAATGGCTTTGCAGCGTTTGAAAGAAGCTGCTGAAAAAGCAAAAGTGGAACTTTCTTCCTCAACAGAAACTGAAATCAACCTTCCTTATGTTACCGCAGTTGACGGAGTTCCAAAGCATCTTGTGAAAAAACTAACAAGGGCAAAATTTGAGCAAATAGCTGATAAACTTTTTGAACGTTGTTTGAGACCATGCGAACAAGCATTGAAAGATGCTGGCATGAGCGTTTCTGAAATTGATGAAGTTATTCTAGTTGGAGGCTCTACCCGAATTCCTAAAGTTCAAGAAATCGTTGAAAAATTCTTCGGCAAAAAGCCCAATAAAAGCGTGAACCCTGATGAAGCAGTTGCAATAGGTGCAGGTGTTCAAGGTGCTGTTCTTACAGGTGAAGTAAAAGATGTGTTGTTGTTGGATGTTACTCCACTTGGACTTGGTATTGAAACCCTTGGTGGTGTCATGACTGTTTTGATTCCTTCAAACACAACCATTCCTACCAAGAAGTCAGAAACTTTCTCAACTGCTGCAGACAATCAACCTGGCGTTCAAATTCAAGTATTACAGGGTGAAAGGCCAATGGCAAACCAGAATAAAACACTTGGTATCTTCAACCTCGACAACATTCCTCCTGCACCAAGAGGCACACCTCAAATCGAAGTGACATTTGATATCGATGCAAATGGTATTTTGAATGTGAGTGCAAAGGATAAAGGAACTGGAAAAGAGCAAAAAATTAGGATTGAAGCTGGAAGTGGTTTGACCAAGGAAGAGATTGAGAAAATGAAGAACGAGGCAAAGGCAAATGAGACAACCGACAAAGAAGCACGTGAAAAAGTTGATAAATTAAACGCTGCAGACGGATTGGTTTTCCAAACGGAAAAACAACTCAAAGAATTTGGCGAAAAAATTCCTGCTGAGAAAAAAGCAGTGATTGAAACAGCATTGGCTAAATTGAAAGATGCACACAAAATGCAGGACCTTGATACCATTGAAGCTTCTACCAAAGAACTTAATGATGCTTGGATGGCTGCAAGTCAAGATATGTACAATGCCACAAATCCTGCGGGACCTCAAGGAGCTGAACAACCTTCAGGAGATGCAGGAAATGCGAATGCCGAAAATGTTACTGATGCTGAATTCGAAGAAGTGAAGTAATCAGAAAATGTTTCAAATAAAAAAAGGATTCAAATTTGGATCCTTTTTTTATTTGATGTGCTTTGTATTTTAAATTATTTCCATCCATGTATGGTCTGCCAAGAGTTTTACAGAAGCCACACATTTTTTAAATGGACCAGCGCCTCCCCATTCCTTTGGACTAACAAGAGAAAGAAAATGGCTGTCGTCTTTCTTTTCATACAAATAATATATTTGTCCAATAACAGGTGCGAAACTCAATTTTGCTGAATATATCAACATTGACAGTTCCTTCCTTTTTTGAATTTCTTGTGCCTGCAAAGCCAACAACTCAATCTGCTGTCGAATTTGTGTCAGCTGCATGTTAGTCTGCTCCTCCATTGCCGTTAAAGCTTTGTGTCTAATGACACCCTCTTGAGTGGGTCTTATAACCGCCCCAGAAACAGAAGTTGAATAGGGAAGCACACTCATTTGTTTGTGATAATAAATGATATTTTTGTATGTCCCACCGTCATTTTTTAAACCATCTTCTGTAATGCGCAAGTAACCATTAGGCATTATCTCATGATATAGTTTAAGGGATTGCAATCCTTCTTTATAAAAAATTATTTCAAAACTTATGCTATCTATGAATTGAATACTTGCCTGTTCCGCAATTTGATTGTCTTCAAAATCATGCATGTCTCCGTCGGCCTCTATTTTGTATGAAGAAGAAAATGCACTGTTTTCAAGTGTGACCCAATTCATATCAACAAATAAAAGTGATTTATCTCCACCTGCAGTTATTTTGTAGGTTCCTGATTTGGGTCTTTCTCCATGTTCATAAGATCCCTTCTCCGGGAAAAGTTGCCAAGAAAAAAGAAAGTTATATGCTTGAATCATGTTGATAAAACAAAAGATTCTAACAATGGTTCTGCAATTGTGATTTTTTTAGACAGTATTGATGCATTTTATTTAATTTTGCAACCTATGACAATAGAACAAATCAAAGTTATGAGAGACCGTCTGTCCGTCTTGAGGAGGTTTCTTTGACGTCGCTAACAGAGAATATAAAATAACAGAGGACAAACAAAAGTCGCTATCACCTGGTTTCTGGGATGACAACAAGCGTGCAACAGAGATTCTCAAAACAATCAAGCTAAACGAATACTGGCTTAATCTTTATCTAAATACGGCATCTGCTGTAGAAGATTTTTCTGTTTTATTTGAATTTTGGAAAGAAGGAGAATGTACAGAAGAAGAAGTTAAGTTGGCACACGAAAAAGCAATGCATCTTTTGGATGAAACTGAATTTAAGTGCACACTCAATCAACCAGAAGACGAACTTCCTGCTGTACTACAGGTTAACAGTGGGGCAGGTGGAACTGAAAGCCAAGATTGGGCTGAAATGTTGATTAGGATGTATAGGATGTATGGTGAAAAGCAAGGCTGGACAGTATCTGAACTTGATTGGCAGTCAGGTGATGGAGCTGGTATTAAAAGTGCTGTGCTTCAATTTGAAGGGCCATTTGCTTATGGATTCTTGAAAGCTGAAAATGGGGTACATCGACTTGTGCGTATTTCTCCTTTTGACAGCAATGCTAGAAGACATACATCATTCGCATCCGTTTATGTTTATCCGCTTGTGGATGATTCAATTGAGATAGAAGTGAATCTTGCCGATGTTGAATGGGAATTTTATCGGTCTGGTGGAAAGGGTGGTCAGAATGTAAATAAAGTAGAAACAGCTGTACGTATAAAGCATATTCCCAGCGGCATTATTGTTGAATGTCAACAAGCTCGAACACAAGGAGAGAACAGAGATAAGGCGTTAAAGATGTTGAAAAGCAAGCTTTATGAAGAGGAAATGAGGAGACGGGAAGAGTTGAAAAATGCAAACAATGCTTCCAAGAAAAAGATTGAGTGGGGTAGTCAGATTCGAAGCTATGTTTTCCATCCATATAAAATGATTAAAGACCACCGTACTGATTTTGAAGTTGGTAACATCCAACCAGTAATGGATGGAGAATTGGATGGCTTTATCAAGGCTTATTTGATGAAGGAAAAAGACAATATTTCATAAGTAAAAAATATCGAGATGAACAACGGACTTTACAGTTTACCATTGCCAATTAATGAACCCATACTTTCATATGTTCCTAATTCACCTGAAAGGCTAAGACTCAAAGAGGTATTAGCTGAATTGAAGTCGACATTGATTGATGTTCCGATGTATATCGGTTCAAAAGAAATCACTACAGACAGAAAAATTGCCATTTGTCCCCCGCATGAAAAATCACATATCTTGGGATATTTTAATGCAGGAGATGAAAACCATGTAAAAATGGCAATTGATGCAGCACTTGCTGCAAAAAGCGATTGGGAAGCGATGCCATGGGAAAGTCGCGCTGCGATATTTCTCAAAGCGGCAGATTTAATCGCTACCAAGTACCGTCCTTACATGAATGGTACTACAATGCTTGCTCAGAGCAAGACTATTTATCAAGCAGAAATTGACAGTGCTTGCGAATTAATTGATTTCCTGCGTTTCAATGTTCACTTCCTTTCTGAAATTTATGCGCAACAGCCGATTAGTAGTCCCGGTATGCATAATAGGCTGGAATACAGACCTTTGGAAGGGTTTGTCTTAGCGGTTACTCCATTTAACTTTACTGCTATCGGAGGGAATTTGCCCGCTTCAGCGGCTTTGTGTGGAAACACAGTCGTTTGGAAGCCTGCCAATACCCAGGTTTATTCTGCACAAATGTTTATGAGGGTAATGAAAGAGGCAGGATTGCCAGATGGTGTTATCAACTTAATTTATGTTGATGGACCAACCATTGGTAAAATATGTTTCTCACACAGGGATTTTGGTGGTGTTCATTTCACAGGATCTACCGGTGTTTTCAATAACATGTGGAAAACCATTGGTGAAAATATTGGCAATTATAAATCATACCCACGCATTGTTGGAGAAACAGGTGGTAAGGATTTTGTGATGGTTCATGGATCTGCTGATCCTGAAGTTGTAGCCACTGCTTTGTTGAGAGGTGCATTTGAGTTTCAGGGACAAAAATGTTCAGCGGCTTCAAGAGCGTACATTCCCGCGAACATTGCACAACAGGTGAAGGAAAAGTTGGTAGCAGGTATCAATAGCTTTAAAATGGGTTCAGTGGAGGACTTCACCAATTTCATCACGGCTGTAATTGACCAGAAATCGTTTAATAACATTAAATCCTATATCGAAAACGCACGTGAATCAACGAACGCCAACATTTTGGTGGGAGGAATTTGCGACGATAGTCTTGGATACTTTGTTGAGCCAACAGTGATCGAAACTACAGATCCAAAATTTGTAACCATGTGCGAGGAAATATTCGGACCAGTGCTAACGATTTATGTATATCCTGAGAATAAGTTTGAGGAAACGATGCAATTGTTAGATAGTACCTCCCCTTATGCATTGACAGGTTCTATCATATCTAGGGATAGGGCATCAATCGATTTGGCAACCAAAGTATTGAGAAATGCAGCAGGAAATTTTTACATCAACGACAAACCTACTGGGGCCGTTGTAGGACAACAACCATTTGGTGGTGCAAGGTCTTCCGGTACAAACGACAAAGCGGGTTCTATCATAAACCTATACCGTTGGTTGAGTGCAAGAACCGTAAAGGAAACCTTCAATCCTCCTACAGATTATCGATATCCTTTTATGCAGCCTGAATAAATTGTTTTTTAGCCATACAACCTTAACTAAAAAATTCAAATGAAAGGAATCAATACCATCATGGAAGAGGATCAGCTGAAGCTAACGCTGAAGAGGCTTTCGCATGAACTTATTGAAAACCATTATCCATTTACAGAAACCTGTATCATTGGCATTCAGCCGCGAGGAATTGCTATCAGCGATTATATTACCCAATATATTCAAGAGCTTCATCCTGAAGTAAAACTTCAATACGGAAAATTAGACATCACTTTTTACAGGGATGATTTTCGGACGCAGATACATGTGCCAAGTATTACTGAATTGCCATTTTCAATTGAAAACAAGAAAGTTATATTGATTGATGATGTGTTGTATACAGGAAGAACAATCAGGGCTGCCATGGATGCATTGTTGGATCATGGTAGAGCAAAAAAAGTTGAACTTTGCATTCTTGTAGACCGTAAGTTCAGTAGGGAACTGCCGATCCAACCGAACTTTGTGGGTAAATCAATAGACTCAATCATCACCCAAAAAGTGAAGGTTATTTGGGAAGCTGAGAAAAAAGTAATTTTATACGATAGTATCTGATCATATTTATAGAAAATATATCTTCTTATTTTGAATCATTCATATAACTTTGTTTCTTAATGCACCTTAGTTCAAAACATCTGCTAGGCATTAGAGAGCTCTCTTCAGGAGATATCAAACTCATTTTAGATACTGCCAAACAATTCAAAGACGTTCTTCAAAGGCCCATCAAAAAAGTACCTTCCCTTCGTGACATTACGATTGTGAATCTTTTTTATGAAAATTCAACCCGTACAAGAATATCATTTGAGTTGGCAGAAAAACGATTGAGTGCCGATACAATAAATTTTTCAGCAAGTGGATCATCCGTTTCAAAAGGCGAAACATTACTGGATACGGTAAACAACATTTTGTCGATGAAAGTTGACATGGTTGTCATGAGGCACAGCGCTACTGGTGCGCCTCATTTTCTTGCAAAACACATTCCAGCCGCGATAGTCAATGCTGGAGATGGAATCAATGAACATCCAACACAGGCTTTGCTGGATGCTTTGTCCATTACAGAGAAACTAGGCACATTGCAAGGAAAGAAAGTAGCCATTATAGGTGATATAATGCATTCGCGTGTTGCCATGAGCAACATGTATTTGCTCAAGAAAATGGGAGCTGAAATCACCATCGCAGGGCCTCCTACACTCATTCCAAAATATCTTAAGGAGTCATTTGGCGTCAATGTTACATACAATGTTCAAGAAGCGCTAGAATGGTGTGATGTTGCCAATGTGTTGCGTATTCAATTGGAGCGCCAAAATCAAGTACTTTTTTCTTCTCTTAGGGAATACAATCAATCATATGGAATTAGCAGAAAGCTGTTGGACAAAATTCAAAAAAACATATTGATCATGCATCCTGGCCCAATAAACAGGGGAGTGGAGCTAGACAGTGATGTTGCGGATAGTGGACAATCGCTTATCTTAGACCAAGTTGAAAATGGGGTGGCAGTAAGAATGGCGGTGTTGTATCTTCTGTCAGGTAGAAAAGAAGCATCAGCTTAAAAAAATATAATGCAAAAAATCTGCTTATTTCCAGGAACTTTTGATCCAATTACATTAGGTCATGTTGATGTAATAAAAAGGGCTATGCCATTATTCGATAAAATTGTTGTTGCTGTAGGAATCAATGCAGGAAAGGCTCCTATGTATAGTGCAGAGCAGCGACAGGCTTGGATTGAAGAGATTTTTGAAGGTGAGGAGAAAATCAGTGCAGCTGTTTATGAGGGATTGACGGTCGATTACTGCAAGCAAATTGGAGCAAACTATATACTAAGGGGCATTCGATATGTAAGCGATTTTGAGTATGAAAAAACAATCGCTGATGCAAATAGAACCCTAGATCCTACAATCGAGACGTTCTTCTTAACATGTGAGCCCAAATACACTTCCATTGCATCTACGATTGTCAGAGACATCATACGAAACAATGGAAATGCCTCTTTGTTCCTCCCAGAGGTAGTGGCAAAGTCCATTGTTAGTTTAAGGTTTAAAGTTTAAGGTTTAATTTTAAAAAACTAAGCAAGAAAGTGTTTTTCAACCATTTCTCTAATGGAAGGGAACATAAGTTCAAGAAGCGTGGATGCTTCTGTTTTATCTACCCACCTGATTTCGGTAATATCTTCTTCTGTTTGAGGAATCGGCGCTTCTTCTCCTATAAAATTCATTAAATACCAATGGGATGGTTTTATCACCATTTGACTTCCAATTGAATAAGTATGATATGTGATTTGAAGCTTTTTTCCCAAACGGAGGGAATGTAATCCTGTTTCTTCTTCCACTTCTCTAAGAGCACATTCCTCGATAGATTCTCCATCATCAAGTTTTCCTTTAGGCATATCCCACTGTCCTCTTCGAAAAATCATCAATAATTTTTCTTGGTCATTAATAACCATACCACCAGCAGCTTCAATGATAATTTTACTTGAGATAAAGTTTGCAAATAAATGATCTACAGACTTTCCGGTGATTATTTTTATCCCAATGCTTCGTTCAACTTCAAAGTCAGTATCTTCCTCTTTTTCAATACTTGTTGCATAGTTGGTTGACTTGAATTTTTCAAGATCACTTTCTTCTTGGTCAGCCAAAATGGTTTGTCCTAACGGTTCGTGGATGATAATGTACATAACTTAATTTTAGAATGTTCTCATCTTGTTTCAACTTTGTTGTATGACAAACGAAAAAACAGTTGCTGAAAAACTGCTACAAGTTAACGCAGTAAAGTTGAATCCCAAGGAACCTTTTACATGGGCTTCTGGTTGGAAGAGTCCCATATACTGTGATAACAGGAAATTGTTGGGTTATCCGTATGTACGTGACTTCATTAAAAGTGAAATGTGCAATGTGATTTTCGAACAATTTCCGGATGCTGAATTATTGGCGGGAGTAGCCACAGCAGGAATCGCATGGGGTGCAATGTCTGCTGATCAGCTTAAACTACCTTACATTTACGTGCGTCCCAAACCCAAGGAACATGGTTTAGGCAATCAGATTGAAGGCTATTATGAGAAGGGAATGAAAACTGTCATCATAGAAGATTTGATTTCCACTGGTAAGAGCAGCTTGCAGGTTGTAGATGTTGTTAAACAAGCGGGGCTTGATGTAATAGGCATGGTATCCATTTTTACGTACGGATTCGAGGCGGCAACCATTTCGTGTGAACAAGCAGGTGTTAGAACCATATCTCTGACCAACTATGAAACCTTGATAAACCTTGCCGTTGAAAAAGGAATTATAGAAGAAACAGATCAAAATACATTGTTAAACTGGAGAGAGAACCCTGCTGAATGGGGTAAAAGTATTTAACTTGAGATAAAATAATTTTGTATGAAAAAAATAGCGATTTTATTGTTTTCCCTGATAATTGGTTTTGGTGTTAATGCCCAACAGAAAAAGGCTATTACCGTAAAGATAAATACACCAACTGTACAATGTGAAAAATGTAAAAAGACGATCGAAGATTATTTGAGCTATGAAGAAGGCATCACAAAAGTGGTTGTTGATTTCAAGCAAAAGCGGACTACGGTTACTTATTTTACCGATAGAACCAATTTGGAAAATATTAAGACTGCCATTGCGAACAGTGGATACGATGCAGAAGATGTAAAAGCGGATGGCGAAGCTTACAATAAATTACCCAAATGTTGTAAAAAGCCAATTAAATAAATTTTAAATTTCATTTAATTTCTGCGTTTTATCCACATACGTTTTGATGTGCATTTTATTGTAATAAAATCATTACTTATCGTTTGCTTTAATTAAATCCATATTATAAGCTTATGGTACTATGTGCTGATTTGCAATACTTTACAACAATCAATTCATTCATTGATTTAGTAAAATCAGGAAACATTAATTTTCAGGCTACACAACCTTTTCGACGGTCTACTTTCCGAAATAGGATGATGGTTCCTGCATCCAATGGAATTATCCAGTTGTCAATCCCCCTTGTCGGTGGAAGAAATTGTCGGTTGCCATATCGGGATGTGTTAATTGACTACAAGTCTGATTGGCAACGAAATCATTATCAGACATTGGTTTCGGTATATGGTAATGCGCCTTGGTTTCAACATTACAGCGTTGAATTGGAAGCATTGTTTAATCAAAAACCATCAGGACTATTTGAATGGAATATGTTGTGCTTTAATTGGATTGCCAAAAAGTTTAAGATGAACAATAGCATCAGACTGCAGGAAACTGAATTAAGTGACAACGAACCTTGTATAAACAGGTCTGATTTTTATCTTCCATCAAACTATTTCCAAACCGAAAAAGGACCTTTTTTAGTATATGCTCAGGTGTTTGATACAAAGATTGGTTTTAAGCCCAATGTTTCCATTTTAGACCTTTTGTTAAACGAAGGTCCCAACGCAAGAAACAAAATTCTTTCCTTTATCAACTAAACTTCACAGATAAACAGCAGTCTAAATTGTTTGTATGTAATTATTTTATAATTTAACAGTTCTGATTCAAACCTAGTAATGAGATATCTGATTGTAGCCTTTCTTTCTTTTTTTTTGGTTGTAACCACTTTAGGACAAGATTTCTCTAACAAGGGCAAGGAGTTTTGGATTCCTTATTCTTATCATGTTGGAATGTCTCCATATAATGCATCTAATCCTGTAGTGATGACTTTGTATATCACCTCGGACGTAACAACTACATATGATGTTGAAATTTTTGGTGGTGCATCACTACAATCAGGAACTATTAACGCAGGACAAATCCTTACTTGTATTGTTCCAGTGTCTGCATTTATTGATAATGAAGGTCTTTTTAAGAATAAAACTGTACATGTTACAGCAAAAAATCCAGTAGTTGTTTACTCTTACATCACTCAAAGTGCAGTCTCTGGAGCAACTTTATGCCTTCCTACAAACGTACTAGGTAGAGAATATGTTTCAATAAATTTCACCCAAGTTTCTAATTCCCCCAACTCGAATTCATATTTCACAATAATTGCAGTAGAAGACAATACTCAAGTTGAAATTACGCCATCGGCCAATACTAAAAATGGATGGATTGCTGGAAACAAGTATCCTGTGACCCTGCAAAAGGGTGAAATTTATCAGGTTTTAGGCGCGAACAACAATGTTCTTCAACAAGGTTTGTATTACGGAAATGATTTAACAGGATCTAATATAAAATCTGTAGCCACAGCTACAAGCCCATGTAAAAAAATCGCAGTTTTTTCTGGTGCTGGAAAAATTAAAATTGGGGCAAATTGTGGAAATAATAATTCATCAGATAATTTATATCAACAATTATATCCACTTGCCACTTGGGGTAAAAGTTTTTTAACGGTTCCGAGTTTTAGTAAACCATTGAACTATTACAGGATTGTTAGTTCAAAGTCGACATCAGTCATAAAATTAAATGGTGTAGTGATTCCTCCTACCTCATTTGTTAACGGGTATTATGAGTTTTCAGGAAACATTCCAAATAAAATTGAATCCGATGAGCCAATATCTGTTTCTCAATATTTTACAACTCAAGGGTGTGATGGAAATTCATCTCCATTAGACCCCGACATGATAATTCTAAATCCTATCGAACAAAATCTTTCAAAAGTTACTCTAGTAAGTTCAAATTTAGTTGCAGCACAAAACAGACAACATCATTTACAAATAATTATGCCTAATTCAGGTACTGGCATAAGCTCTTTCAAATTAGATGGAAATGCTGTGCCCGCCAATTCTTGGACAGTGCATCCGGGGAATCCATTATATTCTTATGTGTATCTTAGCAATGTAACCCAAGGATACCATACTTTAAACTCCGATTCTGGTTTTAATGCATTGGCTTATGGATATGCAGCAGCAGAATCTTACGGTTATTCAGCTGGTTCAAATGTAAAAGATCTGTATCAAACCCTAACCACCAACAACAAGTTTGCAAAGGTAAAGCTCCCCGCAACGTGTAAGGGTACACCTTTTAACATTTCAATTACTTTACCTTATGAGCCTGTATCATTAGAGTGGAAAGTACCAACTTATGCTGCTATTCCAAAAGACAATGCTCCACAAAAAGACTCAACCAAATTAATCAATGGCAAAACCGTTTATTATTATAGTCTAAAAGGCAATTATGTTTATGATACCATCAAAACATATAGCATACAAGTTATCGCCAATAATCCAACTGCTGATGGTTGTACTGGTGAGCAACAAATAGATTTTGATTTGCAAGTCTTCGAACCTCCAAAAGCAGGATTTGAATTGAAATCTACCAATTGTAGTTCAGATTCTGTTTTATTTTCAGATACAACAACTGTAGTAGATCGTCCGATTGTAGGTTACATGTGGGATTTTGGTGATGGAACGATTGATTCAATTAAATCTGTCAAACACAAATATGCATCACAAGGGAAATATACTGTTAAATACTTTGCGTATACTGATGTTGGTTGTGTAAGTGAAATTGTAAGTAAAGATGTTATAGTAGATAATGTGCCAACTGCAAATTTTTCAATATCAGGAACAACATGCCAAAACAAGGATGTTACATATCTAGACGCATCTGCACCAGCAACTGGTACTTCATTGAGCAAATGGTATTGGAATTTTGGAAATGGTGATCCTCAAATAATATATTCCTCAAATGCAGCGGTTACAAGTAAATATCCCGCATTGCAACAATACACAGCTTCCTTGGTAGTTGAAACTAGCAATGGATGCAAGAGTGTAGAAAAAAAGTTGACTTTTACCAATCATCCCTTTCCAGCAGTAGATTTCAGTGTTTCAAAAATTTGTTTGCCTGATGGAATCGGACAGTTTACAGACATTACATCAATTGCTGATGGAAGCCAGTCTTCATTTAAACGAAAGTGGAATTTTGGAGATCAATATGCATCAACTTCAAATCCTGATGAAATTTTAAATGAAGCAAATCCAACACACTTTTATCAAACGACAGGGCCTTATAACGTGAAACTTGTTGTTGAATCAAATAATGGTTGCATTGATTCCATAGTAAAACCCTTGACTCAAATTTATGCTCAACCCAAGACTGATTTCAATGTAACTCCAGAAGTTTGTTTGAGGGAGAATACAAAGTTTACAGATTTAACAAATGCACAAACCAGGACAGCTGCTTCATGGAATTGGACATTTAGTGATGGAACAACCTCAAATTTAAGAGACCCTTCAATTTTGATTGGTGGACCAGGAATCTATACAGCTAAATTGTTTTCATTTACAAGTGATGGTTGCGTAAGTGACACGGTAACAAAATCATTCACCGTACATCCTTTGCCTACACCTGATTTCGCCATTAGTTCACCTGTTTGCGAAACTCAATCAATTGGGTTTAATCAAACTGCGATCGCCAATGTGGGTAATATTACCAGGTGGAATTGGACATTGGGAAATGGTGTAACTCCTGTAGATTTCAATAATTCTGCCGCAACTGTTGCTCAAACATTTGCCACTTGGGGAGATCAAACGATTAAATTGATGGTGGAGAACAGCAAAGGTTGTAAAAGTGATACGTTAAAAAGGGTTTATCGCATCCATCCAAAACCTGTTGTTAATTATTCATTACCGGAAGTATGTTTGAGTGATGCATTTGCCTTTTTTATGTCCGACATAAAAATTGCAGATAACAGCACAGGATTTAGTTATTTGTGGAATTTTGGAGATCCCAACGCCAACGCTACTTATCCAAATACAGGGACGGGCGCATCCATTTCGCATAAATATACTGCTGCTAAGGATTATACCATGAACCTTCAAGTTACATCTGCAGCTGGTTGTATATCAAATTTAACCCAGACCTTTACGGTAAACGGTGCTACTCCAAAAGCAGGATTTTCAGTAATTGATCAATCTGCATTGTGCAGTAATAAGGAAGTATCAATAGAAAATTTATCTGAAGTAGATTTTGGAACCGTATCAAAACTTGAAATATTTTGGGATTATGTAAACAACCCCACATCATTTGTTACTGATGAAAACCCAAGCTTGAATAAGACATACAAATATCTATATGCTAACTTTCAAAATCAGCCAACCAAAACAATAACCATTCGAGTTCGGGCCTATTCTGGAGGATCTTGTGCTGATGATGAATTACGAACAATAACGTTGAAAGGTAGTCCACTGGTTTCATTTGAACCATTGCCTGGCATATGCTTAGAAGCAATACCGAGGCAAATCACCCAAGCAACCTACGTTGATGTTTCAGGTATCCCTAAAGGTGTTGAATTGTATACAGGTACTGCGGTGAATGCAAGTGGGGTATACGATCCATCTATTTCGGGAGCTGGCATCTTCCCAATTAAATACACTTTTACATCATCAAATGCATGCAGCATTTTCACATCACAAGACATGTTGGTTTGGCCAAGACCAACAGCTGATTTTAGCATATCTGCCTTACAATGTGAAAAAAATCCCATTACATTTACCAACAATTCAACCGCAAATGCGGGTAGTATCGTAACCTGGAATTGGAATTTTGGTGATGGAACACCGGTATTGTCAAATTCAAATGGAAATAATGCTACTAATACATATGCAGTATTCAAACCATACAACGCCTCACTCGATGTTGTTACAAACAATGGATGTACGAGTGTGCCTAAAATAATGTCGATTATTGTTAACCCACTTCCAATTGTAAATTTTGATTTGCCAAAAGTATGTTTGCCAATTGGAAAAGCATTGTTCACAAATAAGACAACGATTCCAGACGCAACTAACATGACTTATTTATGGAATTTTGGTGACTCATTTGATCAAACTGCAGCTGTTACGGTTGATGGCTACCACAATTTTAAAAATTTACAAAGCTATGACATCAAGCTCATTGCTACAAGCAACAACAATTGTAAAGATTCTTTGACGAGAACCTTAGTAGATGTTTTTCCACAGCCCAAAGCAAGTTTTTCAAGTACTGATTCAGCTTGTATAGGTACACCAATTTCATTTACAAATACAAGCGATGGTTTAGTGCGACCGATTACACAATGGAATTGGGATTTTGACAATGGCTCTACAGATGTTTCAAAAGACCCGAATTATCTATTTAGGACTACCGGTACTTTTAAAGTATCCATGTTTGTTATCAGTTCTGAAGGATGTATTTCAGATACTGCTTACAAAGCTATTACCGTTCATGCATACCCCAAGATATCTGCAGGTCCTGATATGTTTGTCTTGGATGACGGTCAGAAAACAATCAATGCAACAGCTTCAGGCAATGGGTTATCATTTTTATGGGATCCCGCCATATACTTAAGTGCAACAAATATTTTACAACCAAAAGTTGTATTTCCCGATCAAGATATAACTTATACTTTAGCTGTAACAGGTAGGGGAGGTTGCACTTCTTATGATGATGTCTTGGTAACAGTACTGAAACTGCCAAAACCACCCAATACCTTTACCCCAAACAATGATGGATTCAATGACCGGTGGGATGTGAAATATTTAGATCAGTACCCGGGTTGTATTATAGAGGTTTATAATACGCAAGGACAAATGGTGTATAAATCCATTGGTTATGGCACTTCATGGGATGGAACTTATAGAGGAAATCCATTACCTTCAGGTACCTACTACTATGTAATTGATCCCAAAAGTGGCAGAAGTAAAATTGCAGGTTACGTAACTATCATTAAATAAGTGTGATGAAGAGAATTGTTTATGTTTTGTTGTTTTTGAGTCAGTTTACAATGGCACAGCAGCGCCCACATTATACACAATATATAATGAACAATTATATTGTGAATCCTGCAATTGGAGGAATTGAGAATTATGTTGATGTGAAGCTGAGCGCAAGGAACCAGTGGGTGGGTATTGATGGGGCACCTAAAACTTTTTATGCCACCATACATGGGCCCATTGGCAAAAAGGATTACCGAGGGTCTGTTTCTTCCTTTGAAATGCAAGGTGGTAACCCGCGTGGCAGCGAATATTGGGCAAATTATGCAGCAGCTGAGCCTCACCATGGTTTGGGTTTTACAGTAGTAAATTATCAAACTGGTTATATCAATAGAAGTACAACTTATGCAACCTACGCTTACCATCAAGGATTAACAGGAAGAACCAGTTTGGCTGCGGGTTTTGGAGCGGGATTTTCCTCTACTAATATTAATAGAAGTAAGATTACGTTGGCCAATTCATTCGACCCAGCTATTGGAAGTAACACAAGTGATTTAACCAAACTGACACCTGAACTGAACGCTGGATTGTGGTTGTATTCATCAAATTATTTTGTAGGATTGTCTGCACAGCAAATCATTCCCATAAAAATAAAATTGGTTGATGATGCGGCATATAAATCAACCCTCGTGCCACATATTTTTGCCACAGCAGGGTATAGACTTCAGTTGAATCCTGATATCTCTGCCATTCCTTCTGTCATGGTAAGGTATATTGCATCAACGCCTGTATCGTTGGATTTCAATACAAAAATTCAATACAGAGATTTATTGTGGATAGGAGGAAACTTTAGAAATGGAGATGGGTTTGCTGGAATGGTAGGAATGAATGTAGCTCAAACAGTAAACATCAGCTATTCATACGATTTGAACAGGGGAAAGTATTTGTTGAGCACAATGAACAGGGGAACTCATGAAATTGTGCTTGGCTTTACGCTCAATAACAAGTTTGGGGATCTTTGTCCAAGGAATATTTGGTAAAGATTCAAATTTCTTCTTATTTTTAAAAAAAAATTAGATTATGAGGAAGGTTATTTTTTTTAGTGCAATTTTATTATGTGCAAGTATTAATAATTCTTGTAAAAAACCTGCAACGCCAACACCGGTTCCTCCTCCTGTTGTCATAACAGAAGAAAATATAGCATTTACCATCGATCCAGATCCTGGAACTGCAACAGCATCTGCCAGTTCAGGAACGTATACATTTAACGTTAATGTTTCATCCAAAGTTCCTAGTGCAGGTGTAAAGGTGGATCTTACAACTAAAAAAGATGCTGATAATTTTTTGTTGGATAGCAAGACCGTAGAATCATCCACAGCTAGCATAGCTATTTCTACTGGGACGTTAGCTGCAGGAACACTCTACAATGTTTCGGTTGTGGTTACAAGTAAATCTAAGGCGACAAATACTGTTACTAAAACTTTCAAAGTAGCTAGAAAATAAGTTTTCAATTTTCATCCATAGAAAAAGCCTCTTCAATTGAAGAGGCTTTTTCTATGGATGAAAGATTATAATCTATTTATCGGAAACTTTTTCCTCAATCACCATCTTCACTTTATCTCCTTTGATGAGGGAACGATATTTAGTTGCATCGATAACCTTACCGTTTACTTTCAAGGTATCTGATTCAAATGTTATGATATTAGATCCGGTAGAGATAATGCCGTCAGCTTTAAGGGCTTGAATGAGTCCTTGATCTGGGCCTTCTGTCATCATAATTTCACCTTTGGTTGAATCGGTGTTCATTACTGAGATCTCCACCCTTGTTTCTTTCATTACAGGTTTAGAAGCCGTATGGTGAACTTGTGCGAGGGTAGGGGCAATAACCAATGACACAATCGACATTAACTTGATAAGGATATTCATGGATGGACCTGAAGTATCTTTAAATGGATCACCTACAGTGTCTCCAGTAACTGAAGCCTTGTGTGGTTCTGATTTTTTGTAGTAGATTTCACCATTGATTTCAACACCTTTCTCAAAACTTTTCTTTGCATTG
>JBILHX010000208.1:0-3199 GCA_044350285.1 Chitinophagaceae bacterium
TTCGTTTCTGATCTGCAGTAAACATCAAGGCATGTTGGCTGTTTGCCTCATCCATTAATTTCAAAGCTTTTCTTCCATCTGTTTTGTATTTTTTAAGTTCTACTTGCTTAATACTTCCACCTTTGTTTGAGAAACTAATTATCAATTCTGAATTTTCAATGGTTTGAATTTTCTCTTCTCCAAGAACATTACCAGAGAAACCGCCATAAACATTTTTCAATGCTGAACTATCGGTTTTCAGCAGTGAAGCCAAACTATCTTTTTCTTTCTTTGCAATTATTGCAATTTTTTCTTGATTTTTAGCTTCAAGTACTTTTATATTTTGGATAGAATCAGCGCTGCGCTTTTGCAAAGCCAAGTCTTGTGCACTTGGTTGGTTGATATAAAAATAACCAATTAGCAAAGCGAATATGAGGCCTAGTCCTATGTATGAATTACGATCCATTGCGGTTTTATTTGAATTTTTAAGGGCTGCAAAGGTATTGTTTTTTTCTTATTTTTGAGCGCTGAATAATAAAACTAAACGATCAACGTTTTTCCTAGATTGATGAAACATTTACTCTCTTTAATTATCATACTTGCATGTTCATCTATAGCCTTTGGTCAAAACGATTGTGTGCTGGATGTAGATGGCAATTGCATAGCAAAAGGAAAAACAAAAAAAATCAATGGCAAAACCTCCTATGGGGCAAAGACAGTTTCATATTTGCGGGTAGATGAATGGCAGTTTTTTTCTAATGAGGGCCAAAAAGTTTGTGATGCCTTTTATACCATCAGAAGCAACATATCCTACAGAAATGGGGAATGGACCTTTTACAAGCTCGACAACAGCCTGTTTTTTAAAAGGGTGTATAATTATGGTTCAATTGTCAGTACTTTTTTTATAGATACAGGCACTTATATATATGGTTCTGATACCATTATTGCCAAATCAGACTCTTTGGGGAATTTATACATAAATGAAACCAACGGAACCATGTTGAGTCAATATAATTCAAGCATGAGTACCTTAATAAACGGAGACCCTCAAAAGGAAGCAAAAAAGCAATTGCAAGCTGAAAAACTGGCTAAATACGAAAACTTCAATGACTCCTTGTTTTTGTTAAAGTATCCTGCGTGCCGCGCCAGTCTAAATGTTAAGAGCATTCCAGTTTCTGCAGAAAACAACCTCATTTCAAATGGGAACTTTGAATTAAAAAGTGATCAAATGAAAAACGGACATTACAGTCAGATAGAATACAACAATGAAAATTTTGCAAAATATTGGGGAAGTTCTAATGAAACACCAGACATATACAAAGACAAAGAAAACTGTTATGCAGGTTTTCGCGTTATGGGCGTTAATTATGAGTGTTTAAGAAATGAACTTAAAAAACCATTAAGCGCCGGCAAACGTTACACCATACAATTTAAACTTAAGCTCAGGAGAGAGAATGCCTATGCCTTTAATGGAATTTCTGTGGTGACTTCTGAGAAAATCATGTTTTTCAAATCGAAAGATGAAGGACAAGCGCAAGGTGTGGTTATCCAATCACATCCAAGCATGGTTTTGGGTTGTAGAGAAACTTGGATGACTATAAGTGGCAGTTTTGTGGCCATAGGAAATGAAAAGTTTATTTACATTGGGAATTTCACCGACAATAAGGATTTGAAATTGTTTCAAGTTTTCAGCACTGAAGCTGATTACATGGGTGAAATTTACTATTTAATTGATGATGTGGTTTTAATTGAAGAAGTGGAAGGCGTTTCATACCCCTGCAACACAAGAGGTTGTGCTTTAGACACCATTATTGAAGAAAAACCTAATATCATTGCTGAAGAAACAATATACAGCCATCCAAAAATTGGACAAAGCATTGTATTGCGCAACATAAGATTCGCCACAAGCAGTTGGGAGATTTTACCAGAATCCTACGAAACTCTTGACAGTATTGTTGAATTTATGCAAAAATACCCCAGTATGGTTGTTGAAATAAGCGGACATACCGACAACAGAGGAAAAGCCAATTCTAATATTGAATTATCGCAAAATAGGGCTGCCTCAATCGTCAACTTCCTGATAGAAAACGGAATTGAGGCCGAACGGATGCAAGCCAAAGGATATGGCCAAGAACATGCTATTGACAGCAATGAAACTGAAGCAGGTCGTTTTAACAACCGCCGTGTTGAATTTAAAATACTTGAATTATAGATTAAACATCAATAGAGATTCAAGCAAGTTTTAAATATTTTTATTTAATATTGCTTAATGAAAATCACATTCCATGGGGCTGCCAGAACCGTTACAGGCAGTAAGCACCTTTTAACAACAGACAAAGGCACACAAATTTTACTTGATTGCGGGTTGTTTCAAGGTGAAGGGAAAAACACTTTGCCCTTAAATTCTCATTGGGGGTTTGAACCACGTGACATCGATTATGTCTTGCTTTCGCATGCGCACATTGACCATTCTGGTTTGTTGCCTAAATTGTATAAAGACGGTTTTACTGGCAAAGTATACGCCACAGCAGGCACCATTTCTTTGTGCGAAATCATGCTACTAGATAGTGCACGCATACAAGAAAGTGACCTCAAATACATCAACAAAAGAAAAAGAGAAAAAAAACAAGACTTAATTGAACCTTTATATGATGAAGAAGATGCTAAACAGGTATTAGACAACATGCTTGAATTGCCTTTAAATGGCAAAAAAATAATTGACGATGAAATAACCGTTAGCACATTTGAAAGTGGACATATTATGGGAAGTGTTGCTTTATTTTTAGAAATAAAAAGAAAAGATGGTTCAATCAACACCCTAACTTTCACGGGAGATATTGGACGAAAAGACGATGCCATAATAAAAGGCCCTGCAGCATTTCCCCAATCGGATTATCTTATTTGCGAAAGCACTTATGGGAACAGATTGCACGATGCACAAACAGATGTTGAAAGCAAACTATTAGAAGTTGTTAATGAAACTTGTGTTAAAAACCATGGCAAAATCATCATACCAGCATTTAGTTTAGACCGTACCCAAGAAATCATTTATGCCTTAGACCAATTGGCCCACGATGGCAAACTGCCAAAAATCGATGTATTTGTAGACAGCCCTCTTTCTGTTAAAGCCACACGAATTATGTCTAAACATAGAGAATATTTCAACAAAGACATCTTAGAATACATTTCAAGAGATGGGAATCCATTTGATTTTCCCAAC
>JBILHX010000022.1:0-31765 GCA_044350285.1 Chitinophagaceae bacterium
CTCAGCTGTGGGGGATAGGAAGCATGGAAAAAAATAGCCGTAAACTTCTGTTGATACTGTTCTTGTGCATCACCACGAATGGTTTTTCTTGGGGTTTCTTTGGACATAAACACATCAACTATCATGCTGTTTTTCTGTTGCCTCCAGAAATGGTTTCCTTCTACAAGCAAAACATTCAGTTTTTGGCAGACCATGCGGTTGATCCAGATAAGCGGCGTTATGCAATTTTGGAAGAAGGTCCAAGGCATTATATCGATATGGACCACTACGGTGAAGCTCCTTATGCAGCATTGCCAAAAAAATGGAATGATGCAGTTGAAAAATATACCGAGGACAGCCTTATTGCCCACGGAATTGCCCCTTGGTGGATTGTCATCATGCACCAACGGTTGAAAAAAGCATTTCAAGAAAATAATGCAAGCAATATTTTAAAATTATCCGCTGAAATTGGACATTATATCGCGGATATTCATGTGCCTCTTCATACAAGCAGCAATCATAATGGACAAAAGTCGGATCAGACGGGAATTCATGGATTTTGGGAGAGCAGGCTCCCTGAATTATACGCCCAAACGCAGTACGATTTATTGATTGGGAGGGCTCAGTTTGTAGAAGAACCACTTGATTATATTTGGGATAGGATATATGAAAGTGCAGCAGCATCGGATAGTGTATTGAAGATAGAAAAGAAGCTATCAGCATCGATGTCATCAGATCAACGTTTTGCATTTGAAGAGCGTAATGGACGTGTGGTTAAACAGTATGCATCGGCTTATTCAATGGCATATCATAAGAAGCTGAATGGTATGGTGGAAAGAAGAATGAGGAGCTCGATTTTTTCTGTAGCCAGTTTTTGGTATACTGCGTGGGTAGAGGCAGGACAGCCTGATCTTCGCGGATTGGGTAAAATTGAACCCAGTGTTGAAATGTTGGGGAATATAGAATCGCTGCAATCTGCTTGGTTAGGTGGTAAGATCATTGGTCGCTCTTGTTCAAATTAAGTATCTTTGATACCTCTTGTTTGAACTGATTTAGCAATACTATCATGATACATAATTTCAACGCAGGTCCCAGCATTCTTCCCAAAGAAGTTTTTGAAGAAGCAAGTCGAGCTATTTTGGATTTCAACAACACCGGCTTGTCTATTTTGGAAATTGGACACAGAACCCCACTTTTTGAAGCCGTGCTCAACGAAGCTGTTTCACTCATAAAAGAATTGATGAAACTTGATGGCGACAAAGAGGTGTTGTTTCTTCATGGAGGAGCTTCAACCCAGTTTTTCCAGTTGCCCATGAATTTCCTGAGTAAGGGAAAAAAAGCTTCTTACTTGGATTGTGGGGTTTGGGGAACAAAAGCAATCAAGGAAGCCAAGCAATTTGGTTTGGTGGATATTGTGGCCTCCTCAAAAGACAAAAATTACACGTATATCCCAACAGGTTTTGATGTTGCTGATGATGCTACTTATTTTCATTATACCACCAACAACACCATAGAGGGAACGCAGATGAAGTGGGTGCCAGACACCCACGTACCACTGGTGGCAGACATGAGCAGTGATATTCTGAGCAGGGAAATGGACTTCAACAGGTTCAGTTTTATTTACGCAGGTGCACAGAAGAATATAGGTGCGGCTGGGGTTAACTTGGTTGTGGCGGACAAAAATTTTTTAAAGCATGGAAATGAACATTTGCCTTCAATGATGGACTATCGTGTTCATGTTGCCAACGGATCCATGTTGAATACACCGCCGGTATTTGCCATTTATGTGTGCATGCTAACTTTGCGTTGGTTGAAAAAAAATGGCGGAATAAAAGCCATAGAAGAAATAAATAACAAAAAAGCAGGCCTACTTTATTCAACATTAGAGCAGCTTCCTTTGTTTCAATTGCCAGTGAATGAAGCAGACAGAAGTTTCATGAATGCTGTATTTACAATGAAAAATCCAACCCTTGAGAAAGAGTTTATAGAGCTTTGTAAAAAAGAAGGGATGGTAGGAGTAGAGGGTCATAGAAATGTTGGGGGATTCAGGATTTCATTATACAATGCATTGCCCCTCAGCAGTGTTGAAGCCATCACAACCCTTATGAAAGAATTTGCAAATAAGTACGCATCTTAAATATCAATTGAGCATGACTAATATTCATCCATTTAGAGCAGTAAGACCAAAAGTTGAATTGGCAAAAGAGGTTGCTTCACAGCCTTATGATGTATTGTCTAGTGAGGAAGCAAGGTTGGCTGCAGCAGGGCATCCCAATTCATTCTTGCATGTAACAAAATCAGAAATTGATCTTCCGTCTGAACTTAGTATATACGATAGCACTGTTTATGAAAAGGCGAAATCAAACTTGCAATCATTTATTCAACAGGGTGTATTATTTCAAGAGGAAAATCCATGTTATTACATCTATGAGTTGATCATGGATGGAAGAAGCCAGACAGGCTTGGTGTGCTGTTCTTCTGTTGATGATTATGAAAATGGGGTGATAAAAAAACATGAATTTACGAGGCCGGAAAAAGAGCAAGACAGGATAAATCACATCCGTATCAGCGGTGCTCAAACGGGAAATGTATTTCTTGCCTACAGGAATGTTTCAGAATTGGATAAACTGATAGATGGTTGGAAGGCTGCACATGGTCCCATTTATGATTTTATTGCGGATGACAAAATTACGCACAAGATTTGGGTGGTTGATGCCAGTGAGGTGGTTGCACAAATAACCAGCATTTTTTTAGATAAGGTACCTTGCACATACATTGCCGATGGACACCATCGTGCTGCAAGTGCTGCAAAAGTTCGTTTGGCAGCCGGTTCAGATGCCTCTGCCGAAGCGGATGTTTTTCTCACAACATTATTCCCTTCAGATCAATTAAAAATCATGTCTTACAACAGGGTTATAAAAGACTTGAATGGCATGGATAAGGAAGATTTTCTCAGTGCGCTACAAGATGATTTTATGGTTTCAACAGCAGATGGGTCAATTGAACCTGAAGCCCTGCATGAATTTGGAATGTATTTAGACCATAAATGGTATCATCTAACCGCAATTGATGGCACATATACAGAGGATCCAATCGGGATATTGGATATCACCATATTTTCTAAAAATATTCTCGAAAAATTGTTGGATATTGAAGACCAAAGAACAGACAAGCGGATTGATTTTGTAGGTGGAATAAGGGGTGTTGCAGAATTGGAGAGAAGGATAAATAGTGGTGAGATGGAAGTGGCATTCAGTTTTTATCCAGTGAGTATTCAACAATTATTTGACATTTCAGACAGTGGCAATGTGATGCCACCTAAAAGCACCTGGTTTGAACCAAAGTTGCGTGATGGACTTTTGACACATTTAATCTGATTATCATATTTTTTAATTTAGTGCCATGCGACTATATTTTATTCTTTTTATTTTGACAGCAACACTCGGTGCAAGAGCTCAACAATCTGTTGAGCAATTGCGGGAAACTGCCATTACGTTTCAACGTCAGGAGGATTTTACCAATACGCTGATGGTTCTAGGCAGGGCATTGGAAATGGCACCACAGAATTTGATGATCTTGAAAGATGTTGCATTCACCTATTACTTGGCAGGAGATTTTAAGCGTGCAGCTGACCGAATTTTCCCGTTAACAGACCGTGAAGATGCTGATGTTCAGGTGTTTCAAATCGCAGGTAATATTTATAAGGCATTGGAAGACAGTAGGACAGGTGACAAGATATACAAGAAAGGATTAAAAAAATTCCCTTCAAGTGGCGCTTTGTACAGTGAATATGGAGATTTGAAGTGGACTTTGGGAAAACCCGAAGAAGCAATTACACTTTGGGAAGACGGCATCAATAAAGACCCTTCTCATTCGGGCAACTATTACCATGCAGCTAAATTCTACTTTGCGGCAGCAGATAAAGTGAGAAGCATCGTGTATGGTGAAATTTTCACAAACCTTGAAAGCTATTCGGTTCGTACTGCCGAGATCAAAATATTGCTGATTGAATCTTACAAACGGGCTTTTGTTTCAAGTGAAAGCAAGCAGTTTTACATCAAAAAGACCACTGACTTTGAAGTTAAGTTTCTTGAAACGCTGATGAAGCAATCAGCCTTGGCGTCAAGGGGAATTACACCTGAGACCTTATTGATTATCCGTTCCAGGTTTATTTTGGATTGGTTTATCAGCAACAGCAACTCGTTCCCTCACAAACTTTTTGATCATTTGCAATACCTCTTGAGAGAAGGAATGTTCGACGCATACAATCAATGGCTCTTTGGTCCAGCATCCGATATAAGTGCATACCAATATTGGCTCAAAACCCATGAGATTGAATACAAAAAATTCCAAGAATACCAGCGCAACAAACTATTCAAAATGCCGGAAGGCCAGCATTATTTTTGATCGTTGGCAGCATAAATACGTTCTATTGAAGAAGCATATTTATCCATGATAACCTTTCTTTTTAATTTTAATGTAGGTGTTAGTTCTCCTCCGTTGATGGTCCATTCGTTAGCCAAAAGCTCAAATTTCTTGATCTGTTCAACAGGGTTGAATAAGAGGTTGAATTTTTCAACAATTGTTTTGTAATGCTCAATAACCTTTGGGTTTGCCAGCATTTCAGAAACATCCTCAGACTGGATGTTGTTTTTGGCGCACCACGTGGATAAATTGGCAAATGCGGGAACAATCAAGGCTGATGTAAACTTTCTTTCAGCCCCTACAACCATCATTTGTTCAATGAAAGGCGATTCCTTCATTTTATTCTCAATCGGTTGAGGTGCAACATATTTTCCACCACTTGTTTTGAATATTTCTTTCTTTCTATCTGTTATTTTAAGGAAACGATTTTCAACCAAAACCCCAATATCACCGGTATGGAACCAGCCTTCACTGTCAATACATTCAGCAGTTAAATCTGGTCTTTTGTAATAACCCAACATCACATTAGACCCTTTGCAACAAATCTCTCCATCTTCTGCCAGTTTCACCGTAACATTTTTAATCACTGGTCCAACAGTTCCAAATCTTCTGTTTTGTGGATCAAAGCAGTTTACGCTAATAACGGGTGAGGTTTCAGTTAATCCGTATCCTTCCATGATAACGATTTTCGCTGCTGTAAAAACCCGAAGAAGTCGCACTTGGCAAGCTGCTGCGCCTGTAACAATCGCATTTACGTTACCACCTAAGGCTTCTCTCCATTTACTAAAAACAAGTTTGTTTGCAATGGAGAGTTGTAGGTTGTACCATAAACCCTGATTTTTATCAACTTCGTATTTACTCCCTAAAGCAACTGCCCAGAAGAAAAGGGTTTTTTTGATTCCTTTCTGTTCCCTTCCTTTTGCAATGATTTTTTCATATACCTTTTCCAGCAGTCTCGGTACTGTTGAAAATACAGTAGGATGAACCTCTTTTAAGTTTTCTCCAATTGTTTCCAGACTTTCAGCATAGTAGATTGAAACACCATTGAATAGGTAGATATAAGTAACAACCCTTTCAAAAATATGGTTTAACGGAAGGAAACTCAGCGCTTTGTCTTTATAATTACAAACGGGAACTAGGATGTCGTTTACATTGTTAACGTTGTCTAGAATATTGTGGTGGCTTAACATGACACCTTTCGGAAAACCTGTTGTGCCAGATGTGTATAATATTGTGGCTAGCTCATCTTGTTTGATGCTGTCTTTTGTTGTTTTTAAATGTTGAAGGTCTTCCTCCGTTCCTGTATGAAGAAGTTCCTTCCAATAAAGTGCACTTTGTATTGAATTGAAAGTGTACACTGCTTGTACAGAAGGTGTTTTTGACCTGATTGATTGTACTTTGGCGTAAAGTTCCTCATCGCTTACAAAGACAAGTTTGACTGAAGCGTCATTTAGAATGAATTCGAGTTCGTTAACATTGATGGTTGGATAAATTGGGGTTAGCACAGCACCTGTTTGTTGAACTGCCATGTCCAAAATCATCCATTCTGGCCTGTTGTTGCTTAGGACCGCAATTTTATCACGCCCTTCAATAGTACCATCTTGGTAGCCAATATTAGCGTGGAGAAGTCCCATGCTTAAACTATCAACCGTATGTTTTATTTCGGTCGTGCAGTATTTTCTCCATTCGCCATTTTCTTTGGCGGCAAACATGTCTTCTTTCGAATATTTTTCCAACTGCCATTCTAAGCAGTCAAACAATCTTGTTGGGGTCATATGGCAAAACAGTTTAAAGTTTGTTGTTTAGCGTTTAAGAGAAATTGACATTTCATTCTTAAGTTGAAGATAAGAATTTATAATTTCTCTTAAACGCTAAATACGTCCAATTAAAATTATCTTATCATGGTTGCAGGCAGTTCTTTCTGCAATAAGTTTTTATAAATAAAGGCATTGTTTTCGTTGGTTGAGTGTGCTTGTTGAGAACCGCCCCATCCATGTCTACCGCCTGGATATAACATAAATTCAAAATGCTTTTTAGATTCTTCCAATTTTTTTACAAGTTGAAGGCTGTTTTGCATGTGAACATTGTCGTCCATCGTTCCATGATATATCCTGAGCAATCCTTTGTATTTATCAACATAGCTCATTACTGATCCAGCATCGTACCCTTCTGGATTTTCAGCTGGGGTATCCATGAACCTTTCTGTGTAATGAGAATCGTATAATCTCCAATCTGTTACACTTCCGCCGGCAAGTCCATGGGTAAAATATCCTGCTCCCGCTGTTAGTGCCATGCACGTCATGTATCCTCCGTAGCTAAATCCTGAAATGCCTACCCTGCTTGAATCCGCGCCGTTTTGTCTTAGCCATTTTACAATAGTTACCCAATCTTTCACTTCCCATTTGCCGAGGTTTCTGTGCATGAAGTTGATGCCATTTTTCCCAAAATGTCCACTTGCTCGGTGATCAATCGCAACTTGAATAAGTCCTTCTTTTGCCCACCATTGTGTTTGTCCACTAAACTGCCAGCCATCACGCACTGTTCCTGCATTTGGACCACCATAGATGTTGATCATCACAGGATATTTTTTTGACGCATCAAAATTCATTGGCCAAGTAATTCTGATGGGAAGTTGATACAATCCATCTTCAGAGATAACACGAATGATTTCAGTTTTTGCTATTTTAACAGCTTCAAAATCAGGACCTTTGCTGTCGCCTAACACACTAATTAGTTTGCCTTTGTTGCTTACAAGTGCAAGGCGGTCGGGGGTTGTTGCATTTGAGTATCGAGTGATAAAATAACCACCATTTGGAGATAAATCTGCAGCATGGGTGAAATCCCCAAATGTTAATCGTTGTTGATTTTTTCCATCAAAATCAACCCTGTATAAATCAAAACGGGTAGAGTTTTCTTTTCTAGAGGTAAAATAAACGATGTTTTTTTCTGAATCGATGTATTCAATTTTGGTACTCCAATTATCGCCTGAACTAATTTTATTTTTCAAGCTGCCGTCTAGGTTGTGCCAGTACATTTGGTCCCAACCGTCTTTATCACTCATCAGAATAAATCCTTTATTATCTGGTAAAAACGTGATTCTTCCTCCTTGGTCGTCGAGGTCTATCCAGGTTTTTTGCTCTTCGTTGTATATTTCTTTTTTGTTGCCGTTTTGAAGATCTATCGCATAGATCTTGAGGTTGTCTTGTCCTCTGTTCATCCATTGGATCAACACAGTTTTGGCATCTGGAGTCCAATAGGGCAATCCAAAATATTGGTCTTGATTTTCATTAAAATCTGCCCATACAATGTTTCCGCCTTCTGCAGGGGTGATTCCTATTCGAACTGTCGGGTTGTTGTCGCCCGACTTTGGATACCTGGTGTTTTCTGTGAATCCGTGTTGTCCGCTTTCGTTATAAATGGGGAACAAGGGTACCTTGGTATCATCCATGCGCATGAAACAGATGGTTTTGCTGTCTGGGCTCCACCAAAAGGACTTGTATCGCGAGCCTCTTCCAAGAATTTCTTCGTAATATACCCAGCTGGCATAACCATTTAAAATCAATTCTGTACCGTCTGAAGTGATGCGGTTTTCTTTTCCTGATTCAAGATTTATGGTATATAAATCATTGTTTCGGGTGAAGCCAACAAATTTTTTGTCGGGGGATAGTGTTGGGTTGATTTCAATGTCTTTTGAATTTGTCAGTTGTTTTGAAGGTTTACCCGTTTCGTTGAGAAACAAATCATTGTTTCTAACAGAAACTGAAATTCCAATGGCTGTTTCTTTTTTAAGCAAATCTGCACTCGAAGGTGTTTGTTTGCCAGTTTTGCAATCAACCAAGAAAACCTTGTAAGGGGAGTCTGGATTTTCTTTTGTGTTAACCAGAAAATGTGCATCGTCTGTCCAACCCAACACCTGTGGCAATGAAGTTGTTATGTTGGTTTTTTCGCCACGAAGCATTTGTTTCTCTGTAAGTTCTTTCGATTGTGCGAAAGAACTGCTTGCTATGATTGATGTGCCTGCTATTAAAAAGAATGATTTAACGAATGTCATTTTTTTGAATTTACTATGATGATCAATGGAAGGTAATGGGTTAGTCTCTGTAGTTCAGCGCTGGTTTTCTTGTACCGAGCAATGCTTCGTATTTGTAATCGCCTTTTTTGGATACAAATTCCTCTTTTGCTTTTGTGATCAAAGTTGGGTTTGTGAAAAGGTCGATGGCTGTCATGGCCATGGTTTTTGCTGCTACCATCATGCCTTTGGTGCCGATTTCTGTTCCACCACATGCAACTGCTTGCCAGCTGTGTGCAGGCGTTCCTGGAGCCCAGGTTGCTGCACGCAATCCAACAGTAGGAACTACATAGCTAACATCACCAACATCTGTTGATCCACCACCTGCATCCATTACTATTTTAAGAGGTTTGATGCTATCTGCAGAAAGGATTGAAGGGGGGGCGAAGTTGAATGATGATTGAATTTTTGTGGCAAAGGCTTTTTCCTCTTCGGTGTATTTCACGCCACCTACTTTTTCAAGGTTGACCTGCATGGCGTCTGCCAATGTTTTGTTCAGCAATAAATCATGGGTTCCTCCGATGATTTCATATTCCATTTTAGTTTCTGTTCCGTAAGCCGCGGCTTTTGCTACAGTTACAACCCTTTCAAATATTTCCTTAACCTGGTCTCTTTTGGGATTACGTACGTAATAATAGACCTCAGCAAAATCAGGAACCACGTTTGGCGCCTTGCCACCTTGTGTGATTACATAGTGTATCCGTGTTTCTTGAGGAACATGTTCACGCATGAGGTTCACCATGTAGTCCATTGATTCTACTGCATCCAAGGACGACCTTCCTCTTTCAGGTGCACCTGCTGCATGCGCTGAAAGCCCATAGAACCTGAATTTTGCTGATGAATTGGCCAAAGCGCTGGTCATGGTTATCCGATTTTCAGCATCTGGATGCCAATGTATGGCCACATCCACATCTTTAAACAATCCAGCCCTTACCATGTATACTTTTCCTGATCCACCTTCTTCGGCGGGGCATCCAAATATTTTAATGGTGCCGGTGAATTTATTTTCTTTCATGAGGTTTTTGATGGCGATGCCTGCTGCAACAGATGCGGTTCCAAATAAATGATGCCCACATCCATGTCCACCTACCTGTCCATCTATGCCGCTTTTCTCCGGAACCGCCTTTTGGGCCAAACCGGGCAATGCATCAAATTCTGCCAAGATGCCAATGACAGGCAATCCGCTGCCATAGGTTGCCACAAATGCTGTGGGGATGTCTGCAACACCAGCTTGTACTGCAAATCCTTCCTCTTTCAAAGTCTTTTGAAGCAGGGCTGTGCTCTTTTTTTCCTTGTACCCAAGTTCTGCATTGTTCCATATTTCTAAGGCAATATTTTTATATTGGCTGTAGTTTGAATCAATGCTATGATTTGCTGCTGCTTTCATCAAATCTGCTGGGTTTGCAGCCTTTTTTTTCTGGGCAGATGCCATCGTGGAGCACAAAATTAGTGTGCACCCCAAAAGGATTTTATTTCTAATCATGTTCATTAATTTGAACCACAATTTAACTGCTTATCCTTACATTTATGTTTCCTAGGTCTGCTTTTTTCGATTGACTAGGAAAACATCCATTTTAGAATCAATAAAATAATAACAGATGCGGCAAAAAAGTTATTTATCGGTTAATCTACTTGTGTCTTTTTTGATTTTTCTTCTCCCTTGTTCATTTGCACAGATAAAAGATGGCGTTGGAACTGAGCGGGTGGCCGCATTCAAATCGCATCAGGCATTGAACGCAGCTTCTCCTTACAACTCATTGAAGTGGAGGAATGTTGGACCAGACCTCATCAGTGGTCGTTGTACTGAAGTCCAGGGCATAGCAGGCAACCGCAACGTGATATTCGCATCCTTTGCTTCGGGTGGATTTTGGAAAACAGAGAATGGCGGAGAAACCTGGCGTTCGCTTACGGATGCCTTGGGTACACAAGCCATCGGGAGTTTTGCAGTGGCTCCATCAAATCAAAATGTCATTTACATCGGAACTGGCGAAGCCAATATTTTTCGTGCTTCATTTCCCGGAATGGGGGTGTTTAAATCCGTTGACGGTGGTAAAAGTTGGACGGCCATCGGATTAGAAAATACAGGCACTATTTCTCGCATAATCGTTCACCCTACAAATCCTGATGTGGTGTATGTTTCCGCTGGTGGAAATGAGTGGAGTTACAACAAAGACAGAGGTGTTTATAAATCTGAGAATGGTGGAAAAACTTGGACCAGAATGTTGGGTTCTGATGAAAAAACAGGGTCTGTTGATATGGTAATGGATCCTTCTGATCCCAATACCATAATCGTTTCAACATGGAACAGGATCCGTAGGCGTTGGAGTGATCCAGTGCCAGAGGATGGTGATTATCTATATAAAACCACAGATGCGGGTAAAACATGGAAGAAATTAACCAATGGTTTGCCTGAAACCAAGTTCACGGGAAGAATTGGACTTGCCTTTTCAAAGAGCAATACCAATGTGGTATATGCTTATGTTGACAACCATACCCCCAAAAGGGCTCCAAAGGAAGGAGAACTCGATCCTTATGGCAGGCCAATTCAAGTAATTCCTTATGGCGTTCAGGTTTACAGAAGCGACGATAAAGGAGAAAATTGGAAAAAAGTTAGTACTGAAGATGAAAAGCTAGAAAGATTTGCCGGTACTTATGGTTGGGTATTTGGACAGATTCGCGTTGATCCAAATAATGAGAATGTTGTTTATATCATGGGTGTGCCATTGGCAAAATCTGTTGACGGAGGAAAAACTTTTAATGTAATGAGGGGTTCAGATAAAGAGAGCGAAAGCATGCATGGCGATAACCACGCATTGTGGATTGATCCTACAAACAGTGATTACATCATCAATGGAAATGATGGCGGGGTGATATTGTCATACAACGGAGGAACGAAGTGGAAGAATTTCTTCAGAAAGATTCCAACCACTCAGTTTTACAACATCACATACGACATGAAACAACCCTATACCATTTTAGGATCTGTACAGGATGAGGGAAGTTACATGGGGAGCATCAAAAATGAATTCGGAAAGAAGCCTGAGAATATCATGCCTTGGCAAGATGCTCCTGGTGGTGAGGGCACCATCATTGCAGTAGATCCGAATAACGCAGACCTGGTTTATGCCAGCTCATTTTATGGTAGGTTGATGAAAAGTGATTTGAAGATGCCAAGGGTGCCGTGGGGACAAAAAACAAATCCAGATTCAGTTAGGTCGAAAGATATATTTCCATTGAAAGCAGAAAACGAAGAAGTGTATCGTGGAGAGTGGCTTGCTTATACAATGTTGTCTCCGCACGACAGCAAAGTGATTTATCATGGATTTCAATATTTGTTTCAATCAAACGATCAAGGAAAAACTTGGAAGCGAATCAGTGAGGATTTGACGTACAACGACAAAAGTAAAATGGGTAGAACGCCCTATGCTATTAATCATCAGGCAATCACTGCTATTGACGAATCACCGTTGAAAAAGGGATTGTTGTATGCAGGAACAGATGATGGCAGGGTTTGGATGCGTGATGGTGAAAATGGAACTTGGGTATCTGTGATGAAAGGGATCCCACAAAATGCCCATGTATCAAGGCTTGTAGCATCTTCTTCAAAGGAAGGCAGGGTTTATTTAACCTTGAGCAACAGGAGGGAAGACGACAACAAGCCATATATCTATGTTTCGGATGACAAGGGGATGACGTGGAAAAGCATTGCGTCAAACCTGCCTTCAGCACCGGTCAATGTTGTAAGAGAAGATCCAAAGAATCCGAATAAATTATATTGCGGAACCGATATGGGTATTTATGTAACTGAGGATGCCGGTAAAAAGTGGGTTTCCATGCAAGCAAATTTACCGGCTACGGTTTCTGTGCAAGATTTGTTTATTCATCCAAGGGACAGGGATTTGGTGATAGCAACTTATGGGAGAGGGGTTTATGTAATGGAGGGGGTTAAATGAAGAATGGCCTTCGACAGGCTCAGGCACCGCAATGAAAAATACTTGCGTTTAGTTTTCAGCACCGTCTCTCTATAGGGGACGGTGTTGTTTTTTTAGACAGGGGAAGCATCTAGTTTAAAGTTTTTAGTTTAAGGTTCTGCTATGAGAACACCATATCATAACAACAAATTGACTAATTTACACTTCAACCTCCAACACTAAACTTTCAACTTTTCACCATGATGTATTCAAACAAAACGGCCTTTATCACCGGTGCTAGCAGAGGAATCGGAAAGGCAATTGCATTGAAACTGGCTAGTTACGGGGCTAATATTATCATAGCTGCAAAATCTGTTGAAGAAAATCCAAAGTTGGGGGGAACCATTTTTTCTGCTGCCAAAGAAATTGAAGCTGCAGGTGGTAAAGCATTGGCAATACAATGCGACATTAGAGATGAAGAGCAAATCAAAGATGCCATCGCCAAAGGTGTAGAGGCTTTTGGAGGAATAGATATTCTCATCAACAATGCATCTGCAATATCTTTGACAACAACCGAAAATACGGAATCAAAACGATTTGATTTGATGCACAGCATCAATGTGCGTGGTACTTTCCTGGTTTCAAAACATTGCATTCCTCACCTTAAAAAAGGAAAAAATCCACATATTATCACGTTATCGCCGCCGCTTAATATGGACCCAAAGTGGTTTGGGAATCACTTGGCATATACCCTAAGCAAATACAACATGAGCATGATTGCAGTGGGGTTGGCAGAAGAACTAAAGCAATATAAAATTGCTTCAAATGCACTGTGGCCGAGAACCACTATTGCAACAGCAGCCGTGCAGAATTTGTTGGGTGGACAAATGTTGATGAACATGAGCAGAACACCTGAAATACTTGCTGATGCTGTATTTCATATACTTAATGAGCCATCAGACAAGTGTACAGGAAACTGTTTTCTTGATGAACAGGTTCTTGCAACACATGGAATTACTGACTTGTCATCATATTCTGTTGTTCCAGGTGCACAGTTGTTTACTGACCTATTCCTTTGATTGAAGAAAACGGGTAAAGGAATTCCCGAAACTTTAAACAAACAACTTTAAACCAATATAGATTTGTTTCTTTGATTGATGTAATTGAGATATTAGGGATTTAAACTTTAAACAAAAAACTTTAAACCAATTTACTGTTTCATGCGAATCACGCTATTCGTGACTTTGTAAATTTCAAAGGTTTTGAAATCCTGTGGAGCTGAAAGTCCTTCGCCAGACATAATCATGTCGGCTGTATGTATCCTAACAGGTTTTTCTGTGAAGAATTTTTGAATGCGTTGATCCCACCAAAGTTCAGTGCAAAACAAGGTGTCTCCTTTGATGTTGTACACCCTTACACTGTCTCGTAAAAATATTTTGTTGTCATTCTCGAAGTAGTTCGCATAAAGTGCATCCAGTTTGCTTTCTACGCGAAGTGTGGAGTCGTAAAAATCAATGTGAAGGGAATTTGGGAGTTCAATTCTCGAGCTTGTGTCTTGATACCTAAGCATGATTGGCGCTGTGAGTTTTGCTTTCATTTTACCAGCCTGGCTCATGTAACTTTCAATGTTCAGCGCTTTGTCTACCCCTAATTTTTTTTCAAAAAATGCATTCACCACTTTTTCATCATTCTCACATGATAAAAAAATCATGGAACATAGCATGACTATGGAGAATAATCTTGTCACAAAGTGATTTAATTTATTGGTATTTAGGTTTGTTGAACCAAATGTCGCTCAAGTTGAAGCCCAACGACAACCTGAAAATATTTTCCCTGATGTCATTTGATTTATTTCCCCTGAACCCAATTTCAAAAGCAGTATTGATTGTTGTGTATTGGTTGGTGTAAACATTTCTTCTGACAGGCAATCCTGTACCGAAAGTAAATGAATAGTAAGGGATGCTCTTGTTGATTTGAACAGGTTCTGAACCAAATGAGGTGCCGAAGCGATAAACCACCCGCTGCCAAAACTTGGTTGATTTGTTGTCTGGCATGAATTGTCCACCCAACCTTGCCGTCCAAGAATTTTTCATTTTATCAGCTTCGCCGAAATATCTGTAATCCGCCCAATTTGCTACATTGAATTCAGCACCAATCATCCAGCTGTCTTCGCTTTCAATCATAATCCCCGTAGCCCAGCTTGATGGGTATAGGATGGTACCTTTTTGTTCCAATCCTTTGAACACACTGTCAACTTGCTGTAGACCAATGGCGGAATTGTATTGTACCGTTTCTCTGATGCTGTTTTTTGTAGCATTGAGTGTTGATTTGAGGTTACCATTCAATCCAAGGCGTATGTATGTTTTCTTGTTTAACTTGATTTTGTATTGAATCCCTGCATTGAGAAACAATCCTCCAAACTGTGCAGTATCAGCAGAGTTGGTCGATTTGTAAGCAACTGTATCATTGATGAAAAATACTTTTGTGCTGTATTCCTTGGTACCGAACATATAACCTGCATTGAAACCTATGCTAAGATTTTTTGTACCGTATGCCATACCCGCAAAAGCTTGATATGTTCCGCCATTTCCAACGTAGTTGTATCTGATGCTGTCTACACCTGCTACACGCTTTTGGTTGATAATGTCGTAGTTGATGCGTGAAATAGGACGAAGACCGATGTTCATACCCCAGTTCTTTTTCTTGGACAATGGCAATCCGATTTGCACGTAAGAGGGTATCAGGTAAGATGAATTGAATTTTTTCGGAGGATTCAATGTTCTGAGGGTTCTTGAAGTGTAGTCAAGGCCCACATCCAATGTAGTAATCTTCAACCCAGTATAGGATGCGGGATTGTTGAAGTTCACTGACTGATAATCTGTGAACGCACTCGTTAACCCACCCATACCCCTGTTTAGGATATTTTGGCCAGGAACTAAATCACCCAATCCATACCTAGAATATGGGGAATTTTCCTGTGCTTCGGTTTTTAAAACCGTAAGTGATAGGCATGAAATTCCAATAACGAAAAAAAATCTGCTAGTTGTTTGTCTCACTGATCGCATACAATCCTTTATAAAGTAAATCGGGGTCTGCAAATATCTTATTTTTAAGTAGCTGTGCAAAATAGGTGCAATCCCCTCCGGTTAAAACGACGTTAAAGTTGCTATATTTCTCATCATAGGCACTGATAATGCCTTCAATTTCCTTTGCCATACCCAAAACCACTCCACTTAGGATATTCGTTCGGGTATCATATCCCACCAATGGGAAATTCCAATCCTTCTTCACAACAGGCAATAAAGCCGTATAATCATGCAACGAATTGAACCTCATTTCCATCCCCGGTGAAATGCTTCCCCCAAGGAATTCATTGTATTTGTTGATGAAATTGAAGGTTATACAGCTTCCAAGCCCCACTACCAAGTTGTTTTTACCCGGAAAAAAGTGTACAACTGCGGCTGCCAAAGCTAACCTGTCTGCACCCATTGTTTCTGGTTTACCAACTAGAACGGTGAAGTTAAGCTTTGAAATGTTAGATAGCTTATGAAAATTGGTATTTTCTGATAATATGCTTTCAATTTCAGGTGAATGGTGGATAACAGACGACAAAATCGACCTTTCGGGTTGATGGATGGAGATGATTTCCTTGATTTTTTGAATTCCATCGGCTTCAAGCACATGAGATTCTTTCAATTCACCATTTTCAAACAGGGCCGCCTTCATGCGTGTATTTCCGAGGTCAAGGCAAACTGTTTTCATGAACCAATTTTTTGCAAAGTTGTGATAAAGTTCATTAATTAAGCCCTTTATTTTGGGATTCAACTGAAATTAAATCCCTCTAGGTTTCTAAAATGGCCATTCAGTTGAATTTTGGCTTTCAGTTTTTCCATGTCTTTCAGCATTGGAATTACCTTTTTAAGGTGTCTTCTCATGAATTCCAGCCGCTGGTCCTCTTGAAAAAGTTGCATGAATTCAAATTCTTCTTCAATGGACATCCCAACATGGTGAGCAAAATCATAGCTTAATAATTCCCTGCCCTCAGCCTTGATTTCTTTTTTTACCTCTAATAATTTGTGTAGGATTGCTACGTCAACAATGATTTTTTTTATCAGTTCTGGTTTTGCCCAAACATCGTTTTGGGGATAGGTTACGATGGCTCCGTTAAAAAGCTTGTCGGGTATTTCTTTTATTATTTCCAACACATGGAAAACCGCCAGTCCTTTTGTTTTGATGTCCATTTCCCCATTTTCATAGGTCGTGGTAATTTCTGTAATTTCCACCAACGTGCCGATGTTACTTATCTTGCCATTGACAACGGTTGGGATTCCAAATGGCTTTTTTGATGTTGCACAATCCAGAATCAATTGCTTGTACCGGGGTTCGAAAATATGCAGGTTTAACTTTTCTCCCGGAAATACAGCGATACCCAAAGGGAAAATAGGTATGAAGTTTGTCATGAATGGATTTTTAACAGCCCTTAATAATTAGATGACCAGTAAATTTATTGCAATATAACGCAGTAAGCCGAAGGGTATTTTATTAAACCGCTATAATGCAATAATTTTGTTGCTCAACAATGTGGAACGCTTTCTGCGTCAATCAACAAGATATGTTCGAAGAACTCATAAAATTAGCCAAAGTAGGGGATAAGCGCAGCATTGCAAGATGCATCTCTTTGGTTGAAAATGAGGTTGCTGGTTATGAAGAAATCACAACAGCCCTTGCCTCAAAAGCCGATGTTCCGGTTGTGGGAATAACAGGTCCGCCTGGTGCTGGTAAAAGCACATTGGTGGATGCCCTAATAGGAGAATACATCAGTCAGGGCATGCAGGTAGCCGTTCTTTGTGTAGATCCTTCATCCCCTTTTAACATGGGGGCATTGCTGGGAGACAGGATCAGGATGAGTAAATGGTACAACCATGAAGGTGTTTTTATACGCTCTCTTGCAACCCGCGGTGCGTTAGGCGGACTCCATCCATTTGCCATTGAAATTACCGATTTGCTGAGGGGATGTGGTTTTGATGTTGTTCTTGTTGAAACGGTAGGAGTTGGGCAATCTGAGATAGAGATTGCCGGTTTGGCTGATGTTACTTTATTGGTTTTGGTTCCTGAAGCGGGTGATGAGATTCAGTTCATGAAGGCTGGTTTGATGGAGGCTGCATCGATGTTTGTAGTTAATAAAGCAGACCGTTCTGGTGCAGATAAATTTGCATCTTTGTTAAAAGCCATGTTGCATGCATCTGGAGATTCGCGGTACAACAATGATTCCTCTGTGTTGAAAACCATTGCATCAAAAGGGGAGGGAGTTGCTGAATTGAAATCTGCCATAGATCAATTGTTAAAAGAAGGGCAACATTCAGACAGAAAAATAGCGTTACTTGCAAAGCGTGCCTATCGGCTTATTGAAAAGAAAAGGATGGCTGATGTAAACAGTGCCGACTTGCTTGAACAAATAAAAAAAGGTTTAGAGAGCAACAGTTTTAATTTATATAAATTCATCAAAAATTACAATTAGTATGGAAGATTTGATCCCAAACGAAGGTTTCCCCA
This sequence comes from Chitinophagaceae bacterium, assembly GCA_044350285.1. Lineage (GTDB taxonomy): Bacteria > Bacteroidota > Bacteroidia > Chitinophagales > Chitinophagaceae > Pollutibacter. Next base: position 17,938 of record JBILHX010000022.1, read on the forward strand.
TTGAAGCCAAATGTGAACCAGCATGCGTAAAGGTAGAAGCTGGAAAAACCTATGCATGGTGCACTTGCGGGTTGAGCGAAAAGCAACCTTTTTGTGATGGCAAACACAAAAAAATTGAAGGAAATCCTTATGCCAGCTTAAAAGTTACTTTTGAAAAAGAGGAAGAAGTATGGCTTTGTCAGTGTAAAAAAACCAAGAACCCTCCTTATTGCGATGGTAGCCACAAGTAAAAACTTATTTCTTTAATATATCATCAACCCAATGAAATTGCTGAATTGGATCTTATATGCTTTTTTGTACAGCTTGTCTTTGCTGCCTTTAAAGATATTGTACCTGATCAGTGATTTTTTTTGGGTGATTGTTTTTTATGTTATTGGATACAGGAAAAAAGTTGTTCTTGCAAATTTAAACATTGCCTTTCCTGAAAAAACTGATCAGGAAAAGCGTGTAATTGCTCGGAAATTTTATCGAAATTTCACCGACACTTTGGTTGAATCCATTAAAGTAATGAGTTCTGGAGAAAAGTTGGCAAAAAAAATGTTTGTGGGTAACCTTGACAACCTGAATGCAATTGCTGAAAAAGGAAGGAATGTTCAGATTCATGCCATGCACAACTTCAACTGGGAAATAGTAAATCATGGTGTTTCAATGTTGTTGAAGCATCCTTTCCTTGGGGTTTATCAACCCATCACCAACAAATTTTTTGATGATGTTTTTGGGAAAATCCGCTCTCGGTTTGGTACCAAACTCATTCCTGCCAATGATTTCAAGAATAATTTCATTCAGTTTGATCAAGAGCTACACTTAATAGCTTTGGTCGCTGATCAAAACCCCGGTAATCCTGCCAAAGCATGGTGGCTGAATTTTTTTGGCAAGCCTGCTCCTTTTGTCATGGGACCGGAGAAAGCAGCCCGTCAGCGCAATACCATTGTTGTGTTTGCCAATTTTTTCAAAGTCAAACGCGGTGTGTATAATTTTGAGACGCTTGTAATCACAGAGGATCCCAACTCAATGGCTCCTGGGGAATTGACCAAAATATATTTAAAATATATTGAAGACCGTATCAAGGAACGCCCAGATAATTATTTGTGGAGCCACCGGAGGTGGAAGCATCCTTACAAGGTAGAATATGCAGAAAATTGTCTTGAGCCTCTTAACCTTTCTTAGTATTGGCAGATTGAGCCTTTTTTATCTTAATGTTTTCAGTTGCTGCAATGTCTTCGAATTTGGCTTGAATTTTTCTAAAGTTGTGCACCCCTTGTCTTTTTATCAGGCTCCCGACAAATGAAACATCATCAGGATTTCCATACAAGTAAATGTTTTCGTTTTCTTCAATCTCCGCGATTGTACCAACATCTGAAAATTCTTCCAATGTGATGTTTTCGGCGCCCTCAATATGAGCTTTCTCAAATAAATCTTCTTCCCGGAGGTCAATGATGCGTGCTTTATCGTCGAAAGGCAAGTCCATAGCCAACTCATCCGGGTCTATGCTGATCATTAAGTCTAGCAACCCCATTTTCGAAAGCTCAGTGATGTCTTCAAAAGGGGCAACTATTTTGACATTTTCAAAACCCATTTTATTGAAAACTTCAATGGTTTCAGTCTCTTTTTCATTGATAAGAACTAGGATCTCTTGTTCTGGAGAAAGTTTTAGCAAGCGGGTTTTTTTAACAATCTGACTGCCAATGTAAATTGAACCGGTGATATAGGCTTCGTCGAAAGATTCTGCGGTTCTACAATCAAGTAAGGTAATTTCTTGATTTTCTGCCAATTTACTTTGAATGTCTGCTAAAGTAATCATCCCCATTGCTGAAATTATTTCAGCAAATCTACGACCATCTGGTTCATCATATCAATTCTAACCGAATTCAATTTGTATTTCATGAATTTTCCATCTCTTTCCGGAATAATTAGTCCTGCCCTGCGAAGGATGGCTAGGTGCTGACTGGCAACAGATTGCTCTAGTCTCATGTCGATAAAAATCTCAGAAACAGAGATTTCTCCCTTTTTATCAATCATCCTGATGATTTCTTGTCTCAATTTGTGGTTGAGTGCCCGAAATATCATCGATACTTTTTTTATGCTATGAAAGTCCAAGGAAGTTGCACTGTGTTCCAAGTGATTTGTTTTGAATGTGGCTGTTTGGTGTGCTGAAGCCGGATATTCTCTGAGGAATTCTGACATGGTAGGTGGTGTTTTGGTTAGGAAAATGCAATACGAATATAAGAGAAAAATGATTTTAAGTAGGTTGTTTTGAATATATTTTTATTTTTTCAAAAAAATGAATCTATTAAAGCTGTTTTTTTTGGGTTGAATAGAACTCCTTGATATAATTAGGTTCTGCATATGCAAGATCCGAGAATGTTGATGTTGCATAGTATTGAAATGAGATGGATGCCAAGTGGTTTGCATTTTCAGTTGAAATAGGGAAAACCGCATGCTCGTTTTTGCACAATGCACTCCATTTTTCAGCACCATTTCCGATGAAGTTGATGGTGTTTTTTTCCAACTCTGCAGCAAAGCTGTTTTCATCTAACACCAATGCGGTGGCAGGCATTACTATTTCGCCGTGCTGGTTGTAGAGTGCTGTGAATACCTCATTTCGTCTCGCATCAATCATGGCACAGACCCAAGCATTGTTGTTGGATGCGTTCCCTTTTGCCATCCAATCAAGGGTGTTTACACAGATTAATGGGATGTTTAGTGCGTAACAGATTCCTTTTGCAGAAGACAAACCCACCCGTAATCCTGTATAAGAACCGGGGCCGTTAATGACTGAAACAGCATGGAGGTCTTTCAATTGTACATTGGTTTTTGAACAAAGTTCAAGGATCGCGGGTTGAAGAAAAGCAGCATGGTCGTATTGGTCGGGGTTGTTGATTTCATGCAACACTTCTCCATTTTTACTGATGGCTATGCTAGCTTCCGTGAAAGCGGTATTGATTTGAAGAATATTAATATGTGGCATATTCGGTTTAAAGTTTGAGGTTTAAGGTTTATTAGCGGCCATTAAACTACAGTGATTTAACAAAAGTAGGATGACATAAAGCAATTATCTTCGTGTTTCAAAAATAAAACAAGGATATGTCAAAGCAAATCATCAATACCATATCGGCACCTGCTCCGATCGGACCATACAGTCAGTCTGTTAAAGCAGGTGGATTTCTATTTATTTCAGGCCAGATTGCCATCAATCCTGCAACAGGAAATGTAGATGCTCAGTCAATTGAAGAAGAAACCCATCAAGCCATGAAAAATATTGCAGCAATCTTAACCGAAGCCGGTCTTGATTTCTCTGCAGTGGTGAAAACAACCATTTTTCTCACAGACATGGCATTGTTTGGTGCAGTGAATGAGGTGTATGCAGGGTATTTAAGCGGCAACTATCCAGCCAGAGAAACTGTTGCTGTGAAAGGTCTTCCCAAAGGCGTCAATGTGGAAATTAGCATGACAGCCTTGGCCAATTAATGATGTTGATTTGATACCATGAGTAAATATTTTTTGGGAATTGTTTTTTCACAAATCCAGAAGCGCCCCAAAAAAAAGGGTTTAAATAGGTGCCAAAACCAACTTTTATCTATTTTTGTTAATCAAATTTGTGTAAAATGATTAGAAATCTCACCATAGCAGTTGTTTTTTTATTGGGTGTTCTATTGCATGAAAAGGCTTCAGCACAAGGTTGTGTTGCCATCAGGGGTTTGGGTGGATCTTCTTGTTTAAACCCAAACGAAGCGCCAGATTCAACTTCATGGACATTGACGATGAATTCCAGATATTTCAAGTCATACAAACATTTTGTTGGCGTCATTGAGCAAAAAGAGCGGGTTGAAAATGAAACAGAGGTAATTAATCACAACTTCAGTACAGATTTTTTCATTCAAAAAAACATCAGCAAAAGGATTTCTTTTGGACTAAACATTCCATTGATCAGCAATGGCCGTTCATCGCTTTATGAGCATGCAGGAAATGCCGCTGGCCCTGCTTCAAGGAAATCGACACATTCTTTTGGGTTGGGTGATGTTCGATTTGCCGCTTATGCTTGGTTGCGCGATCCAGGAAACATGCCTAGGTGGAATGTACAGGTTGGTTTGGGACTGAAACTTCCAACTGGGGATTACCAATATTCAGATTATTTCTATAAAAATGATACCACCAAGACGCTAGGACCAGTAGATCAATCAATTCAATTGGGAGATGGTGGAACTGGCATGACAGTGGAATTTAACTCTTTTTATGCATTTTCTCATAAGCTTTCTGCTTATGGGGGAGCTTATTATCTTTCTAGTCCACGTGAACAAAATGGCGTTTCTACTGCAAGAGGTGGTGTTGTTTCTGCTGCCAGCATAGCTTATGGGAGCAATGTAATGAGTGTTCCGGATCAATATATGTATCGGTTTGGATTGAGCTACATGGGCAAGCATCTTACAACAAACCTTGGCATCAGAAAAGACGGTCTCCCTGCTGTTGACATGATTGGAGGAAGCAATGGTTTTAGAAGACCAGGATATGTTGTTGCAGTTGAACCAGGATTGAGCTACAGGATGAAGTCAACCATTTATTTTATCAACTTGCCTTTTGCTATTCAACGAAACAGAACCCAAAGTATGCCGGATAAAATCAGGTCGCAGAAGACAGGTGTTTATTTCAGAGGAGACGCCGCTTTTGCTGATTATCTTGTAAATATTGGGATGGTAATTAAGTTCTAAAATAATAGAAATCAGCGATTCAAGGGTGAAATGTCTTCGGTGAAAGCCGATTACTTTTCACCTTTTGCTTTTATCTTTTCACTCAAATTGAACTATCTTCAGAATAGATTGTTCAATTTAATTAAATCATCATGGAAACATCAACGCAGACTACGATATCAACAGCGGCCAACTTGGTTAGCGTGACTGCTAATATTGAGCTCTGCCAACAGCAACAGGTTTATTTCAGTGCTGGGGCTACCAGGGAAATCTCTTTTAGGCTTGAGCAGTTGAAAAAATTAAAGGATGCTGTTATATCCCATGAGCAGGAAATTGTAGATGCGCTTTATCAGGATTTGAGGAAGTCTGAATTCGAGTCATTTGGAACAGAAATAGGGCAGCTTTTAAAAGAAATTGACCATACCATAAAAAACCTGAAGAAGTGGGCTGCGCCAAAATCGGTAACAACGCCACTGATGTTTTTCCCTTCAACCAGTAAAATTTATCATGACCCGCTGGGAACAGTGCTTATTATTGGTCCATGGAATTATCCTTTTATGCTGGTGATGAGTCCACTGGTCAATGCCATTGCCGGTGGGAACACTGTTGTTTTAAAACCGTCAGAAGAAGCCCCTCATACTTCTGCACTCATTCAAAAAATCATCACAGCATACTTCGACCAAAAATACATAGCGGTTGTTCAGGGCAATGGTGCGGAAGTGATTCCAGCATTGATTAATGGCTTTCGGTTTGATCATATATTTTTTACGGGGAGCACGTTTGTGGGACAAAAAATCATGGAATTGGGTGCAAAGCAACTCATTCCTGTAACGTTGGAGCTTGGAGGGAAGAGTCCTTGTATCGTTGATGCTTCAGCGAACATCAATTATACTGCCAAGAAAATAGCATGGAGCAAGCTGATGAATGCCGGGCAAACATGTGTTGCACCAGATTATTTGCTTGTTCACCAAAGTGTTAAGGCTGAGTTGATAGAGAAGCTAAAGGATAATTTCAAGAAAATGTTGGGAGAGGATGCTGCAAAGAGCAAAGATTTTGGAAGAATCATCAACCTAAAAAGGTTCAAAAAAGTCATTTCCTATTTAGGCGAAGGGAAGCTTGTTTTTGGGGGAAAGCACAACGAAGCGGATCTTTTTATAGAGCCTACCATCATCGAGGGTGTATCTATCAATGACACAGTCATGACCGATGAAATATTTGGTCCGATTCTTCCGGTGATTTCATACGACACAAAAGAGGAAGTGATTGGCTGGGTGGAAAAAAATCCATTTCCTTTGGCGTTGTACATTTATGCGGATGATAAAAAGGCGCAGGATTTTTACATATCAACACTTAGGTTTGGCGGATGTTGCATCAACAATGGGTTGATACATTTGGGTAATTCACATCTTCCCTTTGGCGGTGTTGGTGCCAGTGGCACTGGTCAGTACCATGGAAAATTTGGATTTGATTCATTCACCAGGCCGAAGGCTGTTATGCACTCTAGGTCTTGGTTTGATTTGCCAGTATGGTATGCACCATTTGGCAATCGGGTGAAGCTTCTGAAAACAATTTTTAAATTAACTTAGGATGAAGAAGAAAATATTTTCATTAAAAATGCTAACAGTTGCTGTAATAATCCTTGCTGCAATAGGTTGGGCATGTACATCAAGCAATAAAATTCAAACAGGTAATATGAGTGGTAGACAAAGTATGTTAAAATCGGTTTATCCGGTATTGACAAAAGTAACCAGGTTTTTTGGTGTTAACAGCAGGGCCATCAATCCAGAAAATAAAACATCTTCAGTTACATCTGTATTCGAAATACCATTTGAGTTGAACAATGGTGATACTATGAGTTTGCAGGCATGGAAGGGGAAGAAAATTATTGTAGTAAATACAGCAAGCGATTGTGGCTATACTGGGCAATACGAAGAGCTGCAAGCATTGTATAAAAATGGGAAAGGGGAAATTATGATTATTGGTTTTCCTGCAAACGATTTCAAGAAGCAGGAAAAAGGCAGCAATGAAGAGATTGCAGCCTTTTGCAAAAAAAATTATGGAGTTGAGTTCCCAATTGCCATGAAAACATCTGTGATTAAAGGAAAAGAGCAACATCCATTGTTTTCTTGGCTTTCTGATCCAGAAAAAAATGGTTGGAATAAGGAAGCCCCTGGATGGAATTTTTCAAAATATGTTATTGATGAAGAGGGAAATTTATCTGGGTATTTTGACCCAGGCGTTAGTCCATTGGGAAAAGAAATTTCAGAAGCGCTTAAGAAATAAAAAAACGAGAAGCATGCCTTTACCTGAAGAGCAAATATTGGTGCTTGTTGATGAAAGAGATCAAACCATTGGAACGATGGAAAAAATGGAAGTGCACAGAAAAGCCTTGCTGCACAGGGCTTTCAGTGTATTTATTTTCAATTCAAATGGCGAAATGCTTTTACAACGAAGAGCATTGGATAAATACCACAGCGGTGGTTTGTGGACCAATGCATGTTGCAGTCACCCACGTCCTGATGAAACACCGGAACAAGCTGCAAAACGCAGGCTGTATGAAGAATTAGGTTTTGTAACAGAAGTTTCGATCGTATTTGATTTTATTTACAAAGCGGCATTGGACAATGATCTAACGGAATATGAATTCGACCATGTTTTGCTGGGTAATTATGATGGAAAAATAGATATTAATTTGAGTGAGGTTGGTGATTATTGTTATCGTTCCATGGATGATATTCGAAATGAATTGATTGCGCATCCTGGGAAATACACCGCTTGGTTTATTATAGCCTTTCCAATGCTGGAAACATATTTGAAAAACAAAAATGCCTTGTTGAATGAATAAAAAAAAGGCAATTGTTGTAGGTGGTGGAATTGGCGGAATTGCAACAGCAATAAGGCTTTCAGTGATAGGGTATGAGGTGGAGCTGTTTGAGAAAAATGAGGTTGCCGGTGGCAAAATGTATCTTATCGAGAAAGACGGTTTTAGGTTTGATGCAGGTCCTTCCTTGTTTACGCAGCCAGCAAATGTGGAGGAACTATTTGCCTTTGCTGGTGAGTCCATCGAAGAATATTTGAGCTATTCTCCCGTGCCAATTGCATGCAGGTATTTTTTTGAAAATGGGACCATCGTAAATGCATATACAGAGGCTGAAGCATTTGCTTTGGAAATGGAACAAAAAGTTGGAGAAAATCCTAAAAACATCATTCGCTATTTGAAAGCGGCGGAAAAAACCTATGAAAACGTAGGTAATATTTTTTTAAACTTTTCGCTTCATCGGTGGAAAACTTGGATGCATCCTAGGATTATTGCGGCCATGAGAACCATCAAATTTCCTTATTTGTTGAGTACACTGAATCAATTCAATGTAAAAAGTTTTAAGACAAAGGAAGCTGTTCAGATTTTTAATCGCTTTGCAACATACAATGGCAGCAACCCATACAAAGCGCCAGGAATGTTAAGCCTAATTCCGCACCTTGAACAGAATGAAGGAACATTCTATCCTACAGGAGGGATGATAAACATACCGAATGCATTGATTGGGTTGGCCCATAAAAAAGGGGTTAAATTTAGGTTGGGTGAAAATGTTGATAAAATCATTGTTGACAACAACAAAGCAACGGGCATTGTGTCGGGGAACAACAATCATTCGGCAGATTTGGTAGTCAGCAATGTAGATGTTTATTATACCTATAAGAATTTATTGAATAGTGAAGCCGGAGCTTCAAAAATTCTGAGGAACGAAAGGAGCAGCAGCGCATTGATTTTTTACTGGGGCATCAAAAAAGAATTCAAGCAACTCCACCTGCACAATATCCTCTTTTCAGAACAATACGAGGAGGAGTTTACGCATCTTTTCAGTGATAAGAAGTTTTTCCACGATCCAACTGTGTACATCAACATAGCATCCAAGATGGAAGCTGGGCAGGCCCCTGAAGGCTGTGAGAATTGGTTTGTGATGATAAATGCACCTGCCATGCAAGGTGCAGATTGGCCTGAAGAAGTGAAAAAGGTTCGTGGGTATGTGATCACAAAATTGAACCGCATGTTGGGGGTGGATTTAAATGATTTTATTGAAGTGGAAGAAGTGCTTACTCCCGCAGGCATACAAATGCGAACGGATTCATATTTGGGTTCTTTGTACGGAACAAGTTCAAATTCAAGGTGGGCTGCATTTTTAAGGCATGCAAATTATTCTTCATCCATAAAAGGACTTTTTTTTACAGGTGGGAGTGTTCATCCTGGAGGTGGAATACCGTTGTGTTTGAAAAGTGCTAAAATAGTTTGTGATTTGATCGGACATTAAGTTGACCTTTGCGTAAAATAAGTTTTTTCGTTTTTAAGTTTTCATTGAGTGACAAATAAGCAACCTATATATCAACAAATTCTTTTATTGCTGAAAAACCGTTTTTTTTGGTCAATCTTCTTTTTGTTGTTGATACATATTTCAGGGGCCATTGGAATGGTTTTTTTTGACAAGGAAATATTTGCGAGCATGACACCCTATAACCTCATTGTTATGTTTGTAATCCTTGTTGGCAATGAATTTAAATTCTCGGTTAAGTTTATTGTTGCATTTCTTACAGCTTGTGCTGTCGGTTATTTTTCTGAGTTTCTAGGGATAAATTATGGGATTCTTTTTGGCAATTATGCCTATGGTGATGTGCTGGGTTTCAAACTGTTTGATGTCCCTTTGTTGATTGGCATTAATTGGTTCTCAACTGTTTTTTGTTCATTCGTTGCCACGGGTAAATTGCTGAATGCAAGCGCTGATAGAGGTATTCCCTTTATTAAGTTGCCTATCTTTTATGCGATCACGACTGCCGCTATAACCACTGCTTTTGATTGGTTGATGGAGCCTGTTGCAGTAAGGCTGGGTTTTTGGAGTTGGGAAAATGGACAAATACCTTTTTATAACTATGTTTGTTGGTTTGTGGTTAGTTTTTTTCTTGCAAGGTGGTTTTTAAAATTGAAAATTCAGGTTTCAAACCCCTTTGCAACGTGGTTGTTGCTTGTGCAGACTGCCTTTTTTTTATTTCTACGTATATTTTTGTGATGAACATGAATTAAAAACTGTAATACTGTATAAATTGGCATAAATTGAATACAATATTTTAACTTTAGTACACTGTGTTGCTTATCTTAAGCAAGATTTATGAAGCCACCCGAACAACAAATTATTTTTCATGCGTCAATGGTAAATGCCTGGTCTGCTTTTTCAGATGAGTTCATTTCTGTTTGGGATGAAAAAACTGAAAATTTGATTTATTTCAATGATGCCTACACCCAATTCTTTGGCTTTGATAATAAGGAGGAATTTGTTGAACAGTATGTTTTTTTAGGGTTTAGGAAACATCCACTTAGTCTCGATATATCTGATTTGGTTAAGGATACGATTAAAAGAAACGGGCTGTGGAAGGAAGAGGTATTGTTGGTTAAAAAAAACGGTGAAGTTTATTTGGGCCGATTGGATATTGCCACTTTTTTATTTGAAGGAAGCACGCATTATTTGCAGCGCATCATCAACATTGATAACCAAAGAATTTTTTCTGAAAATCTCTTCAAAGAGATTAAAAAGTTTGAGGCATTGTTCCACTACGCCACACTCCCAATCTTATTGGTAAATAAAACAGGGAATATAATTCTTGCCAATAACCAAGCCTTGAGATTATTCGGATACACAGAATTACAAATTACGGCTTTGTCTGTAGAGCAATTGATTCCACAAAAATATAGGGGCGGACATTCGCAAAACAGAAGTGATTATGAGAAAAATCCACTAACCCGCCCAATGGGCCGGGGTTTGGAGTTGTTTGGATTGAAAAAAAATGGGGATGAATTTCCTGTCGAAGTAAGTCTAGGCCATTATCAAATAGAGCAGGAATCTTTTGTGATATCTTTCATCATCGACATCACCCATAGAAAGCAGATTGAGGATACCATGAAAAAGCAGACTTCAGAAATGGAGAAAGCTAAAATAGAGATTGAAGAACTGAATGCCGAACTTGAAAATAAGGTAGAGCTTAGAACACAGGAGCTAACAGATACATTAACGAAACTTGAGAAATCTAGGGATGATTTAACGGTAGCATTGAGTAAGGAACGTGAGTTAAGTGATTTGAAATCCAGGTTTGTTTCAATGGCCTCACACGAATTCAGAACACCTCTGAGCACCATTCTCTCCTCTGTTTCACTGATTGCAAAGTATACAGAATCAATTGATCAGGATAAGCGAAATAAGCATATCCAACGGATACATTCTGCTGTAAGTAATTTAACCGATATCCTTAATGAGTTTCTGTCATTGGGTAAAATTGAAGAAGGGAAGATACAAGTGCATTTTTCTATTTTTAATTTGAAGGAGCAACTGAATCTCATTATCAATGAAATCAGTCCCATCTTGAAGGGTCGTCAGCATATTTACTACAACCACAAAGGAGACACGCAGATAAACCTGGACTTATCATTGTTAAGAAATATCATGATCAACCTGATTTCAAACGCATCTAAATTCTCCAATGAAAATGCAAGTATTTATGTGAATAGCCAAGTACTTGGCAAAACGGCATTTGTTGATATCAGGGATGAAGGTTTGGGAATAGCTGAAGAGGATAAGAAACATTTGTTCGAACGTTTTTTTAGGGGCAAAAATGTAATTAATATTCAGGGAACAGGGTTGGGACTTCACATCGTATCGAAATACGTTGAGCTCATGAATGGTTCCATAGAAGTTCATAGCGAACTCGAAAAAGGAACACAGTTTAATTTAAAGTTTAACATATGAACACCATTTTACTTATCGAAGACAATTTAGAAATCAGGGAAAATACTGCTGAAATTCTTGAGTTGGCTAATTATCGTGTGCTAACTGCTGAAAATGGTAAATTGGGCATTGAAAAGGCCTTGGCAGACACCCCTGATCTGATTATTTGTGATATAATGATGCCGGTTTTGGATGGTTACGGTGTTTTGCATCTATTGAACAAGAATGAGACTCTAAAAGACATTCCTTTTGTTTTTTTAACGGCAAAAACAGAACGCCAAGATTTTCGCAAGGGAATGGAAATGGGCGCCGATGATTATATCACCAAACCTTTTACAGAACTTGAATTGCTTAATGCTATTGAGCTTCGCTTGAAAAAAATTAGCATACTTAGAAAGAAATATGAGTCTAGTCAACAAGGTGTAAAGAACTTGATAGAAGATATTGGTAGGCAAGATTTGCTCAAGGAATTGTCTACCAACAGAAATGTAAATCTGTATAAGAAAAAACAGGTTGTCTATAGTGAAGGCAATCACCCCAACCGTTTGTTTTTTGTACAAAAGGGAAAGGTTAAGCTGTTTAAATCCAACGATGATGGGAAAGATTTGACAATAGGCCTTTTTGGTGAAGGGGAATATTTTGGATATCTCCCCTTGCTTGAAAACTCAACTTATAAAGACACTGCAGAGGCCCTTGAGGACTCCGAGGTTGCTGTGATTCCAAGGGAAGAATTTGATGAATTGATTAAGGAAAATCCAGTTGTCATGAAGAAATTCATACAAATCCTTGCTGGTAATATTACAGACAAAGAAAACCAACTACTCGGACTCGCATACAATTCGTTGCGCAAACGTGTTGCTGATGCATTAATCATGTTGCAGAAAAAATTTGGGGAAGGTAAGGTCCCTTTTTCAATTCATATTTCGCGTGAAGACCTTGCAAATATTGCAGGTACTGCAACAGAATCCTTAATCAGAACACTGAGTGATTTCAAATCAGAAAAATTGATTGACATCAAAGACGGAAACATCGTTTTAATCAATGAAAAAAAGCTGTTGAATTTATTTAATTGATTTTGTTGGAATCTGCAGATAGGGAAGATAGATAGGTAAAGTAGTCTTTCTTAATTGTGATATAATCCTTTTCAATGAAATCAATTTGCGCTTTCAAATAGAGGTATGTTTTGACCAAATCATTTGTAATTGAATCTTCAATTGGGTTCGATTTCCATTTTTCACATTCCTTGTTTAAGTCATGAAGCACATGGTCAAATAAATCATCTTTGATGATGAATAGGTTTTGAAAATGCTCTGCAAGTGCCAAATGATGCTTGTCTTTTATTTCTCCTATCACTTCTGATAACCTGTTTTTCATAAAAGTATTTTCCTGTTTAAGATATTCTATAAGTCTTATCCATGAAATTGTTTCAAAATGGTATTGGTTTTGTATGCTACTTATTATTTTATTATGTACGATCATGAGCCTTTTTTTTATAAAACCTGTCCGCTTTATGCGGACAGGTGGTTAATCATCAATGGACACTAATCTTTTGGTGAGATGTTTTTTTCGCTTCTTCTTTTTTTGGAAGCAACAATTTTAACTCGCCATTTAAATAACTCGCGTCAATCTTATTGCTGTCGATATTGTCTGGCAATGTGAATGATCTGGTGAATGTGGAATAGCTGTATTCCTTTCTTGTGTAAGATTCGTCTGTTTCTTCTTTTTTTTCTTCTTTTTCAGCACTGATGGTGATGAGAGTATCATTTACATCAATTTTGAAATCATTTTTTTCTAAACCAGGAGCAGCTAGTCTGATTTCGTATTCATTGTCTGTTTCCCTAATATTGACTGCAGGCAGTTGGGTTGCAGAAGGCCACCTGTCATCAAATAATTGAGTCCATGGTTTAAAAAGTTCATCAAATACAGTTGGCTTTAAAAGGCTTGGTCTTGTGAGTGTTCTTCCGTTTCCTGACATAGTGTTTAATTTTTTATTTGATTAATAAATTATCAAAACAAAACTAGAATTAGATTGTCCTGAAAAATAGATCTATCGTCATCAAAAAAAATGAGTTTAATCAATGTGTAGCGCATCCAATGTTTGCACTGCTGTTTTTCATTAAAGCTGGGCTCAATATATTTCCCAAATTCAACCCTCTTATAATTAACAATATTGCCATTAATCCAATCATGAATGGATACCATTTGACCAAATGCTTTCTGATGGCAAATTGTAGTCTTGAACCAATAAGCATAACCAACAATAGCATAGGCAGTGTTCCCAATCCAAATGCCACCATGAATATTGCGCCTTGAACTGAATCTTGCATGGCAGTTGCTCCTGCCAATGCAACGTATACGAGTCCACACGGAAGTATGCCG
>JBILHX010000023.1:0-31763 GCA_044350285.1 Chitinophagaceae bacterium
TCAGTTTATAAAAATGATTGGTTCTCAGGAATGGGACAAACACATGTCGTTGGTCGATATCATAGCTGGGTGGTAAAGGAGGAAGAGTTCCCGCAAGAACTCCAAATTACTTCACGAGAAGAAAATCAGATGATCATGTCTCTTCGCCATAGAAAATTCGACGTTCAAGGTGTCCAATTTCATCCAGAAAGCGTGTTGACGCCAACTGGTGAAACAATGATCAGGAACTGGCTTCAAACTCCCGGATTCTAAACATAAGTTGTATGAAAAAAATATTGAACCATCTGTTCGAACATAAAAACCTAACTCGTCAAGAAGCAAAAGATGTGCTGATTGATATTGGCAAGGGTACCTTTAATGAACACGAGCTTAGTGCATTCATGACAGTCTATTTGATGCGAAGCATTACCATGCCAGAACTGTTGGGGTTTAGGGATGCCTTACTTGATTTGTGCATTTCTGTTGACATGGAAGAAAGGCCTGTTATGGACATTGTTGGTACTGGGGGAGACGGAAAGAATACATTCAACATTTCAACATTGTCGTGCTTCATCGTAGCCGGTGCTGGCCAGCCTGTTGCAAAACACGGCAGCTATGGCGCAAGTTCCATCAGTGGCGCATCCAACCTCATGGATTTTATTGGGTATAAATTCAAAAACGACCAAAATGCCTTGCGAAACGAAATTGATGAAACCAATATGTGCTTTTTGCATGCACCAATTTTTCACCCAGCCCTAAAAATTGTTGCGCCAATCCGAAAGAACCTTCGCGTAAGAACTTTTTTTAACATGCTTGGACCAATGGTAAACCCTGCCAGTCCAACATACCAGCTTGTTGGCGTGTACAATCTTGAGATGGCAAGGATTTACAATTATTTGCTGCAAAGTTTTGGGAAAAAATTCATGATCATCAACTCTCTTGATGGATATGACGAGATTTCACTCACTTCTGATGCAAAAATAATCACTGAAAAAGGTGAAAAAGTGATGTCTCCATTTCAAATGGCCAAGCGTTCAATTGACCCGAAAGAGATTTATGGTGGGGATTCTGTTGAAGAAGCGGCCTCCATTTTTTTGAAGATCTTAAAAGGAGAAGGTACTGCAGCGCAAAATGCGGTAGTTACGGCAAATGCCGCAATGGCATTGCACATGACAGGAGCCTATGCTGATTATGACGCTGCTTTCAATGCCGCCGAAGAGAGTTTGGTCAGTGGTAAAGCAAACGGAACGTTACAAAAACTGCTATCAATTCAATAATTATCCCAATGAATATTTTAGATAAAATCATCGAAAATAAAAAAATAGAAGTGGCTCAGCGCAAGGAACTCAAGTCCTTGTCAACACTTGCTGAATCTGATTTTTATGAACGAGTGCCCATTTCTTTGGTAGAAAGATTATTGGATGAAAGTTCAACGGGCATCATAGCAGAATTCAAGCGGAAATCTCCTTCAAAAGGCATTATAAACGATAGGGTGCATCCCCTAGATGTTGCCATTGGATATCAAAAAGCAGGAGCAGCAGCCATTTCCATGCTTACAGATGAAGTCTTTTTTTCAGGATCTGATGCTGATTTAATTTCTGTAAGATCTTCCATCAAGATCCCAATTTTAAGAAAAGAATTCATCATCGACCCTTACCAAATCCACGAGGCTAAGTCCATCGGAGCTGATTTAATTCTACTAATAGCTGCTTGTCTAACTCCAGCCGAAGTATCTTCATTGTCTGAGTTGGCAAAATCCTTGGATCTTGAGGTTTTGCTAGAGCTTCATGATGAGGAAGAACTCGAACATATTTGCGACTCAGTAGATTTTGTTGGCATCAACAACAGAAGCCTAAAAACGTTTGATGTGAACATTGAACGCAGCTTGAAAATGGCAACAAAAATTCCTTCTGGAAAGTTGAAAATAGCCGAAAGCGGTATAGATGATCCCACCTTGATCAAGTTGTTCAGGGAAAATGGCTACCGTGGTTTTCTGATTGGTGAAAATTTTATGAAGCAAACGGATCCGGTGAATGCAATTACAGAATTCATGAAACAGATTTAAAAAAAGCGCATGAGACTTAAAGTTTGTGGAATGACCAAGATTGAACAACTCAAGGAGCTTGAGGAAATGGGTGTAGACTTTGCAGGATTGATATTCTACAAACCATCTCCCAGATATGCTTTAAGTGCTGGACTATCACCCGTTAAAATTAAAACTGAAAGGCTGAAAATTAATAAAATTGGTGTCTTCGTTAATGAATCTGTAGAAAATATTCTCAAAATTGTAGACGAATGGAAGTTGGATATGGTTCAGCTTCATGGAGATGAATCTCCCCGTTTATGCGAGCAAATAAGCAACCACATTACAACAATAAAAGCTTTTCGCATCGGAAATGAAAACAATACTGCTTATAAAGTGTTTCCATACATTGAGGAAACAGACCTGTTTCTTTTTGACACAAAGGGAAAGAATTATGGTGGCACTGGAGAACAATTTGATTGGCAACAAATTTCATCTTCTAAAATTCAGAAGCCTTACTTCCTGAGTGGTGGAATTGGACCAGACGATGTAAATAAAATAAAGGAATTTTGTAAAAAAGAGAAGAACCTGTTTGCGCTTGATGTCAACAGCAAGTTCGAGATATCACCAGGAGTGAAAGACATGAGATTGGTAAAAAAATTTGCAGAAGAAATTCAAAAAATAAATTAAATGCACAACTTATTTTCAAAGCCAGATGATCAAGGGTATTACGGAGATTTCGGAGGTGCGTACATTCCTGAAATGTTATACAAAAACGTTGAGGAATTGCGTTCACAGTATCTTTCCATTTACCAAGACCCTGTTTTTCAGAAAGAGTATCAATACCTGTTAAGGGATTATGTTGGCAGACCCACTCCGCTTTTTCTTGCGGAGCGATTGAGTGAAAAATTCAAGTCGACCATCTACTTAAAAAGAGAGGATCTCTGCCATACGGGTGCCCACAAAATAAACAACACCATTGGCCAAATCATCCTCGCAGAAAGGTTAGGGAAAAAACGCATCATCGCAGAAACCGGGGCCGGTCAACATGGTGTTGCAACCGCAACTGTTTGTGCACTGAAGGGGTTGGAATGCATCGTTTACATGGGAGAAAAAGACATTGTTAGGCAGGCTCCCAATGTAGCCAGAATGAAAATGCTCGGAGCAACCGTCATACCGGCAACAAGCGGCAGTAAAACACTGAAAGATGCCACAAATGAGGCCATTCGCGATTGGATCAATCATCCCCATGACACACATTATATCATTGGTTCTGTTGTAGGCCCTCATCCTTACCCTGACATGGTTGCGCGTTTTCAATCCATCATCAGCCAAGAAACAAGGTCTCAACTCAAAGAAAAAACCGGCTCGGAACTTCCAACACGGGTGATTGCATGCGTTGGTGGCGGAAGCAATGCAGCCGGCGCTTTTTATCATTTTCTGGATGAACCCACTGTTGAAATCATTGCCGTTGAAGCAGCTGGTTGCGGCGTTTATAGTGGAATGAGTGCTGCCACAACACAGCTTGGTGTACCTGGTATTTTACATGGTAGCAAGAGTATTGTGATGCAAACGTCAGACGGACAAGTAGTAGAACCCCACAGCATCTCTGCAGGGCTGGATTACCCCGGAATTGGACCCATGCACGCCAATTTATTTACATCAGGAAGGGGAAGATTCATGAGCGCAACAGACGAAGAAGCCATGAAATGGGCTTTTGAAATATCCAGGCTAGAAGGCATCATCCCAGCCTTGGAAACGGCACACGCATTTGCTGTTTTAGAGGAACTTGAACTTTCAAGCCAAGATACAACCGTAATTTGTTTGAGTGGTAGGGGAGATAAAGACCTTGCTACTTACATGACAGCAATAGAAAACCAATAACAAAATAAATGAGCAGAATAAAAGAACTTTTTGAAAAGAAAAAGACAAGGGTTTTAAATGTTTACTTCACTGCAGGTTTCCCAAATCTAGAAAGCACTGGTGTGCTGATGGAAGCATTGCAAGACAACGGAGTTGATTTGATTGAATTGGGCATGCCTTATAGCGATCCCTTGGCGGATGGTCCTGTTATTCAGGAAAGCAGCCTTGTTGCCTTACAAAATGGCATGACAATCAAAAAATTATTTG
The DNA here is from genome assembly GCA_044350285.1 of Chitinophagaceae bacterium. GTDB lineage: Bacteria > Bacteroidota > Bacteroidia > Chitinophagales > Chitinophagaceae > Pollutibacter. Next base: position 4,133 of record JBILHX010000023.1, read on the forward strand.
AACAGTTGGAATCGATGCGGGATAAAATTCATGTGCCTGTTGTTTTGATGGGATACATGAATACTGTCATGCAATACGGGTTTGAAGAATTCTGTGCAGATGCATCACGCGTTGGGATTGACGGATTAATTCTGCCAGACCTTCCTGCTTTTGAGTTTGAAAAAACATACAGTGAAATTGTTTCAAAGTACAAACTGGATTTTGTTTTCCTGTTAACTCCCGAAACAAGTGAAGAACGCATAAGAAAATTGGACAACCTAAGCTCAGGTTTTCTGTACGCCGTTTCTTCATCATCCACAACAGGCAAAGACAAAAAATTCAATGACATAACTGAATATTTGAAAAGACTTCAATCATACCAACTGAAAAATCCAATTCTTGTTGGATTTGGAATTAGGGACAAGGCTACCTTTGATTCGGTTCAAGCTCATTCAAACGGTGCCATTATTGGTTCAGCTTTTATACAGGCACTTTCAACGTCAAATAACATCAAAGAAACCACTGCTGATTTCATTCAGGGAGTGCTTAATTAATCAACCGACATGAAATTAGTGATGATTAAATACAATGCAGGGAATACCCGCTCGTTGCAATATGCATTACAACGGTTGGGAATAGATCCTGTGATTTCAGATGATGCGGAAGAAATATTGACTGCAGATAAAATCATTTTTCCCGGAGTAGGAGAAGCAAGTTCTGCCATGCGATATTTGCGTGAAAAGGAACTCGATAAAGTTATATTACAAGCCACACAACCCTTTCTGGGTATATGTTTGGGCATGCAACTCATGTGCTCATATTCGGAGGAGAATAACACAAGTTGCCTCGGACTATTTAAGGAGAATGTTCGCCTGTTTAAGTCGAGCGACCCACTCGTTAAAGTCCCTCAAATAGGTTGGAACAACATTGCAAATTTGAAAACAAATTTGTTTAAGGATGTTCCCGAAGCAAGCCATTGCTATTTTGTACACAGCTATTTTGCTGATGCAGGAGAACATACCATTGCAACAACAGATTATTGTTTACCCTATAGCGCTGCTTTGCATCGGGATAATTTTTATGGTGTGCAATTTCATCCTGAAAAAAGTGCCATGGTTGGTGAAAAAATCATTCAAAATTTCATAAATATTTAAATTTTTATGCAGATAATTCCTGCCATCGATATCATCAATGGAAAGTGTGTTAGGCTCACAGAGGGCGATTACACGCGCATCACAGAATACACAGCATCACCATTGGAACTAGCAAAAATGTATGAGGCAAACGGAATAGAACGCTTGCATTTGGTGGATTTGGATGGGGCAAAAGCAGGTGCTGTTCAAAATTGGAAAGTAGCGGAAGAAATTTCAGCTCAAACAAACATGATTGTTGATTTTGGCGGCGGTGTTAAAACAAAAGAAGACGTTCACCGCATTATGGATCTAGGGATTTCCTATGTAACAGTTGGCAGCATTGCTGTTAAAAATCCAGCTGAATTTTGCGATTGGATGCTTGAATTCGGAGCAGAACGTTTTTTGCTAGGCGCCGATGTAAGGGATGAGTTGATTATGGTAAGTGGGTGGACAGAAAAGTCAACAGTTTCTTTGATCCCATTCCTTGAAAAGTATTCAGAACTAGGTATTTCATCGGTTTTTTGCACCGATGTAAGCAAGGACGGTAAATTAGAAGGGCCTTCAATTGAATTGTATCAAAAAATTATTTTCCAACTCCCTGTCATAAATCTAATTGCTAGCGGAGGCGTGTCTGCTATGAATGATTTACATGAACTCGCAGAAATTGGCTGTAGCGGGGTTATTATAGGGAAAGCAATTTATGAGAATAAAATCTCGATAAAAGAGCTCACAGATTTTATCATCAAAACAGGAAAAAATTAAATGCTCACCAAACGAATCATACCTTGTCTTGATATAAAAGACGGCAGAACTGTAAAAGGTACAAATTTTGTAGACCTTAGAGATGCAGGAGATCCAGTTGAATTGGCCATACTGTATGCTGCGCAAGGAGCTGACGAACTGGTTTTTTTAGACATCTCAGCAACCAATGAAAAAAGAAAAACCCTTGCAGTTTTGGTGGATAGAATAGCCCAAAAAATAAACATCCCGTTTACGGTTGGGGGTGGAATTTCTTCTATTGAAGATGTAAGGATTTTGTTGGATCATGGTGCAGATAAGATCTCCATCAATACATCTGCCTTCAAAAATCCGGATTTGATCAATGACCTTTCTGCACAATTTGGAAGCCAATGTGTTGTTTTGGCGATAGATACAAAAAAGCATGATGACGGCATCTGGTATGTCTACCTCAATGGTGGGCGGGTTGCAACATCAACGACTTGTCTAGATTGGGCCATTGAAGGCGTAAAAAGAGGAGCAGGTGAAATATTGCTCACTTCCATGAACCACGACGGAACAAAGCAGGGCTTTGCCAAAGAAATTACTTCACTTGTTTCAAGAAATGTTACAGTCCCTGTGATAGCCTCTGGTGGTGGTGGAAAAGCGGAACATTTTGCAGAAATTCTCGATGGAATTGCAGATGCAGCATTGGCTGCCAGCGTTTTTCACTATGGAGAAATTGCCATTCCAGATTTGAAGCAGTATCTTTATGAAAGAAATATACCGGTCAGACTCACAAATTGATTGGTTAACTTTGTATCTAATATGGATTTGAAAATAGACTTTGAGAAATACGCAGATGGTTTGGTTCCCGCAATTATCCAAGACCATCAAACTGGCAAGGTACTCATGTTGGGATACATGAACAAGGAGGCCTTTGATGCCACAATGGCTTCAACACGCATCACTTTTTACAGCCGTTCCAAGCAGCGATTATGGACAAAAGGCGAGGAGAGTGGTAACTTTCTTGAATTAAAATCAATGGCAATTGATTGTGATCAAGATGCCTTGTTGTTTAAAGTCCATCCTACCGGTCCTGTTTGTCATACTGGAGCAGATACTTGCTGGGATGAAATCAATCATTCAGATGACTTTCTTGTTTACCTGGAACATGTTATTGAACAGAGGAAAACAGGAACCGATGAATCCTCTTACATAAAAAATCTATTTGAAAAAGGGATAAACAAATTGGCCCAGAAAGTTGGTGAGGAAGCCGTGGAACTGGTCATTGAAGCCAAAGACAATGATGATGAAAAATTTATTAATGAAGCAGCGGACTTGATGTTTCATTATTTGCTTTTGCTTAACAGTAAAGGCTTTAGATTGCAATCAGTAAAAGAAATTCTTAAACAAAGACATAACAAATGAAAAAAGCACTTTTAATTCTTTTCATTTTACCTGCAATGTTATTTGCACAAACCAATGATTCGTTCATGATCACTGGAACATTGAAAGGTATGCTAGACAATACTGAGCTGGTTTTGAAAAATGAAGAAATCAGTCCAGAACCCTTGGCCACTGTAAAGTCAACCGGTCAGCAATTCAAGATGACAGGTAAAATTGCTGAGCCAGGGATGTACTACATCCAACCCAAAAACAGTCAGCAGAAATTGATTATTTTTCTGGACGCCTCCAATGTAACTGTTGAAGGTGAATTTGTTAAATTGCAATCCGCTACAGTCAAGGGTTCTTCTACCCACAATGATTTTGCCTTGTTTAACGCGACATTCAATCCATTGTTTACTAAATTAACTGCAATAGCGCAACAGCTTAATCAAGGGGCAAAAGACGACAACGGATTGATGAGAAAGCAATACGAAACAATTGTTGGAGACATCAACACAAAAACGGATCAATTTTTGGCAGAGCATTTCTCTTCGCCAGTTGCTCCTTTCGTTTTATTGGTAGCCATGCAATTAGAACAGGATCCTTTGATCCATGAAACTAGATTGAGCATGATTAGCGCCAAGGCGAAAGTGAATTACTTTGGACGCATCGCTATAAAAACGATAGAAGACAGCAAATTCGGCGCTATTGGTACTCCTGCAGCTGATTTTACACAACAAGATGTAGAAGGAAAGGATGTTACCTTGGCAAGCTTCAAAGGAAAGTATGTTTTGATTGACTTTTGGGCAAGTTGGTGCGGACCATGCAGACAAGAAAACCCAAATGTTGTTCGGGCGTATCAGAAATACAAGGAAAAAAACTTTACCGTATTGGGAGTTTCCTTGGATAGGGCTAAAGAACCTTGGTTGAAAGCCATCAAGGATGATGGATTGGCTTGGACGCAGGTGAGTGATTTAAAATTCTGGAGCAATGAGGTTGCCCTGAAATATAAAATCCAAAGCATTCCCCAGAACTACCTTATCGACCCCAATGGAATGATTGTAGCAAAAAACCTAAGGGGAGAAGAACTTCAGTCGCGACTAGCCGAACTTTTTAAATGATATGATTTTCAATATTTTACCTTCAACAATATTTTAAAAGTTGTTGAAGGTAAAATATAACATGTTCCTCTTCTCCTAAATTGATTAGTAGTACATTTTTTAAAAATGTTGGATCAATCCTTCCCTTAATAATATACATCTTCCAATAAAAAGTATTCAGCTGGTTTGTCTTCATGCAATGTGATAGACAAGATATTGAACACAATCCATTTATATTCCGGGTTTAACCGCAAGTACTCTGTACCAGCACTAATGAAATAGTGTAACTTCTTCTTGTCAACCATAGCCTCAGGATGCCCAAACTTTAAACTCCTTTTGGTTTTGATTTCAAAAAATTGAAGTTTTTCGTCCTTTGTGGCGATTAAATCAATTTCCCAATGCCCGTGACGCCAGTTTTGCTTAACAATCGAATATCCTTTTTCCAAAGCCCACCCTTTTGCAAGCTTTTCGCCTAACTTTCCTGTCTCATTATGTCTTGCCATAGTTTGATATGTTTTATCTTCGAAGCTATTAATGTCTACTAAAAAATAATTGTGAAATGCACCGGATAAAAGGGAGAATACAACACTACGCATGGGGTGGAAAAACATTTATTCCTGAGCTTTTAACGCAAGAAAATTCAGGCGATTTGCCCTGTGGGGAATATTGGTTAGGAACGCATTCTGGTGGACCATCAACGGTTTTGTTGAGCGAAAATGCCCTTACGACACTACCCGCTTTAATCAATTCCGACAAGAATCGATACCTCGGGAAATCTGTAATGGAACAGTTCCACTCGCTGCCTTTTTTGTTCAAAATTCTGGATGTGAAGGACATGCTTTCCATTCAGGTGCATCCGACAAAAGCCGCTGCTGAAGAAGGATTCAGAAGGGAAAATGAGATCGGTATTCCATTGGCCGCACCCAACAGGAATTATAAGGATGAAAACCACAAGCCGGAAGTGATGGTGGCGTTAAGCGATTTTTGGTTGTTGCATGGCTTTGCCAATGACATTGAAATGCGTGTAAAGCAATATGAGATACTCAAGCCATTTCAGCCAGACTACGAATCAGGTGGCATTAAAGGCCTTTATAAAAAGTTGATGGAACTCAATTCAGGTGAAGTGGATGCTATTATAGCCCCATTATCAGAAAGGATAATCCCATTGTATCAAAATAACAAGATTGACAAAAGCGCCCCTGATTATTGGGCTGCAAAAGCGATGTTGAATTTTGAAAATGAGAATGGACATTTTGACAAAGGGATATTCTCGATTTATCTGTTTAATATTTTAAACCTTCATCCAGGTCAGGGCATTTTTCAAGGAGCAGGCATGCCCCATGCATATTTAGAAGGGCAAAACATTGAACTAATGTCTAATTCCGACAATGTGCTTAGGGCAGGGTTAACCCCAAAGTATATAGACATCCCTGAACTACTTGCAAATACAAATTTTGTTCCTACAATACCCCAAATTATAGAAGGCGATTTAAATGCTAATCATCAAGTATATGATTGCCCAGTTCCTGATTTTATTCTTTATGCCAATTATATCAAGGCAGGTGTAAAACAGGAAATAAGGATTGAAAAGCCTGCAATAATATTAGTTATGAGTGGCAATGCAGTTTGGAGCAGCAACAGCTTAATCAAGACTACAGGTGCTGATTCTTTATTTGTGGCATCGGGAGAAACAATTCAAATTGAAGTAGAAACGGATACCATGTTTTTTTTAGCGACAGTACCAGCGTAAATTATTGTTTAGAAAATTTAAACCAACAGCAACCTACTCTGTTAATAATCATGAGGATAACTGTCTCCCTGATTTCTTTTTATGGAGTTTTTAAAACCTTATTTTTGCAGTAGAAACAGAATTTATGAAACTTTCAAGATACACACTTATTTCCTTTCTTTTATTGATTGTAATTGCCGCCATTTATAGGGCTATACCTGGTCGTCCTTGGGGTTTCGCACCTCAGTTTGCCATGGCAATATTCGGTGGTTCTGTGTTGAAAGATAAAAAAATGTCTTTCTTACTTCCAATTTTATCTTTGTTGATTTCGGATTTTTTGTACGAAATCCTATTTATAAATGGCCTCACTGACATCCAAGGTTTCTACAGTGGTCAAATTGAGAATTATCTATTATTTGCTTCTTTAACATTCGTAGGATTTTTTGTTAACCAGAAAAATGTAGCGTCAGTAGCCAAAGGTTCATTGGCATCACCGACTATTTTCTTTTTCGCATCTAATTTGATGGTATGGTTAGGAAGTGGGGGATTGGGAAGGGCTAAAAGCTTTGAAGGATTGTTGCAAACCTACAGCGATGGTTTGCCTTTTTATGGAAATAGTGTAGTGGCTACGTTTGTATTTAGTACTATACTTTTTGGATCACATTATTTGATTCAGCAAACCTCTTTCGGAAAGAAAGCTGCCTAATTTTGGTTGAATGTTTAAGGTTGAATGTTTTTTGGTTGAATCGTACCCTGATCCAAGCTAGAAGCAATATCCCCACAATTCAACTTTAAACAATAAACCTAAAACTATCATCCAGTATAACCAATGTCTTCAATCAAGCCGCCACCATCTGCAGCGGAAGTGGCAAGTTCATCACATCGTTGATTATAGGGGTTAGAAGCATGTCCTTTTACCCAAGTGAACCTAATTTCGTGGTCTTTTGCCAACTTGTAATACCTAACCCAAAGGTCCTTGTTCTTCTTTCCACCTTTAAAATCTGTTTTTATCCAATTGTCTAGCCATTTCTCTGAAACGGCCCGAACTACATATTTACTGTCTGAAAATACCTGGATATTCAATCCCATGCGTGTAAGTGATTCCAATGCTGCAATAACAGACATTAGCTCCATCCTGTTGTTCGTAGTATGCTTGAAGCCTTGAGAGACCTCTTTGCTTTTGCCATTCCAAATTAGAATAGCTCCATAACCGCCTCTGCCAGGGTTTCCCCTGGCAGAACCGTCTGTGTATATTGTTAGTCCAAACTGATTTATCATTCTACTACACTAACCTTGATGGTGTTTGTAGGAAGGTGAAGGTCAATTGGTGTGCTACCTGTATTTACCACAACTTGCCCTTTTGCTATGAAACCCCTTTCCTTGAGGATTTGGATTTGATCTGCAATGATTCCATCAAGACTCTCTTCTTCGTTGTAATAAAAGGCGCGTACTCCCCAGCTTAAGCTCAATTGATTAACAAGGGTCTTTTCTTTTGTGAAGATATACAATTGAGATTTTGGTCTGTATGAGCTGAGCATAAATCCAGTGTACCCAGACTGTGTCATTCCAATCAATGCATCAGCATTGGTGTTTTCAGCCAATTTACAAGCTGTTAAACAAACTGCATCACTGATGAAGGTAGGGGAGTGTGGAAGAGGTTTGATATCTTCTTCCCTGTTATAACGGTATTCTGTTTTTTCTGCCTCAATGATGATTTTACGCATTGTTTCAACCACCAAGACTGGGTGCATGCCTGTGGCAGTTTCACCACTGAGCATCACAGCATCCGCTCCTTCAAGCACTGCATTTGCAACGTCGGTGCTTTCACTTCTGTTTGGTTTAACCCTGTCTATCATGCTCTCCATCATTTGTGTTGCAACGATGACAGGTTTTCCACGATGTAAACATTTTCTGATCAATTGGCGTTGAATCAAAGGAACCTTTTCAATCGGAACTTCAACACCAAGATCTCCTCTGGCCACCATGATGCCATCAGATTCCAAAATGATTTCCCTGATATTTTCCAACGCTTCAGGCATTTCAATTTTAGCAATGACTTTTGCCTTGCTATTGTTTGCTTGAATGATTTTTTTGATGCCAATAATATCTTCAACCTTGCGAACAAAAGAAAGGGCTATCCAATCCAATTTCTCTTGCAAAATAAAATCAAGGTCAATTAGATCTTTTTCTGTCAATGCCGGAAGAGAAATTTTTGTATCTGGCAAATTCAATCCCTTCTTTGAGGAAATGATTCCACCCAACCTAACCTTTACTTTTACATCTCCATTGGGCATGATTTGATCTACCATCAACTCGATTTTCCCATCATCAATCATGATGATGTTTCCAACCAATACATCTCCAGCCAAGTTTGGATAGGAAACATAAATTTTTTCCATTGTTCCAACAACCTTCTCGTTGGTTAATGTCAAAATATCACCTTCTTTAACTGGAAGTGAATTATTAGCAATTTCACCAACCCTCAGTTTGGGGCCTTGTAAATCTCCAAGAATTGCAATATTGTAAGGTTCGTTGGCGCTTATTTTCCTGATCGAATCGATGATTCTTTTTTTGTCTTCATGTGCTCCATGAGAAAAATTCAAACGGAATACGTTAACACCAGCTCTTACCAACGCAAGAAGTTGATCGTAAGAATCGCAGGCCGGCCCAACAGTTGCTACAATTTTTGTTCTGTGTGTGATGTGTTCTTGTGCCGCCTGATTGTCCATTTCCTGATGAAAATACTGACCGATGTTCTTACTCATAATTTGCCTTTAGTTCATTTTAAAATTAAAAAAACAGCAGTAATCCTGCTGTTTTAAATTTAACTGGCCAAAATCTTTACGATCTTAAGCCACTCTTCACTGATTTTTTGTTTTGCCTTAACTGCATTGTCTAAAGGGGTATAATGCATCCTGTTGTTTACTATTCCAACCATTACATTGTGTTTTCCTTCAATTAGGCATTCTACTGCTGAATAGCCCATTCTGCTAGCTATCAGCCTGTCCATACTTGAAGGTGATCCGCCTCTTTGAATATGTCCCAACACTGCAACCCGTATGTCGAATCCCGGTATTCTGTCTTTAATTACTTTGGCCAAATCATTCGCTCCTCCGAAATCATCACCCTCTGCAACCACAACAATATTTACGAGCTTCCTTCTTTTTTCTTTTTCCTGAAGTGAGGCCAACACTTGCTCTACATCTGTTTTTCTTTCCGGAATCAGAATATGCTCTGCACCGGTGCCAATTCCGCTGTGAAGCGCAATATAACCAGCATCACGTCCCATCACCTCTATTATGAAGAGCCTGTCATGTGCATCCGCCGTATCTCTTATTTTATCAATCGCTTCAATCGCAGTATTTACCGCAGTATCAAAACCAATGGTAAAGTCAGTACCCGCTATGTCTTTGTCAATGGTACCAGGTATACCAATGCAGGGTATATCATACTCATTTGAAAAAATCTGTGCTCCCTTAAAGGAACCATCTCCTCCTATAATGACTAGTCCATCTATCCCGTGTTTCTTTAAGTTGATGTATGCTTTTTCCCTGCCTTCGGTTGTCATGAATTCCATGCACCTGGCAGTTTTTAGGATGGTGCCACCTCTCTGGATAATATTGGCAACACTCCTAGAATCCATTGGATTGATGTCGTTGTCAATCATTCCAGCATACCCCCTCGTAATTCCATAAACTTCAAGGCCATGATAAATTCCAGTTCTGACCACCGCACGTATACAAGCATTCATTCCTGGTGAATCACCTCCTGATGTCATTACACCTATTCTAGTAACTTTTTTTTGCATCTGATTTGTTGGTTTGTCTTTTGTTGATCAGGCAAGATTAGATTCGGATACACAAAAAAAATATTCTTTTGCGATGCAAATTTATTGAATTTAAGTGAAAATATGTTGGGTGTTCACAACTTTGATATCACAAATAATTTTAATCTTAGGATATTACGCTTTTTGAATTTAATCCTCCAATCATTGAGGTACGTTTGAAAAAATACCGCTATCCAAAAATAAGCTCAAGTGCTTTTTTGAATTTAATTGGCTGATAACCAAGTTCTTCTGTAGCTTTCTTGATAAAGAATCCGGTTTTTTGTGGCCTTTTTCCCGGTTGTGTAAAGGTTGCAGCGTCTACTGCTGTAATCAAACTCTTGTTTAATTTCAAGTAATCTGCCACATGGATTGCCATTTCGTATGGCGTTAAGATGTCATCTCCTGAAATATGGTATACTCCCCTTGCTTGCAATTCAACCGCCTTGATGATGACTTCCGCTAAATCTGGGATATAAGTAGGAGTCCTTATCTGGTCATTCACCACCTTTATGGGTTTTTGTGCAAGCAAACTATCTCTCACCCAATAAATAAAATTTGCCCTTTTGATATGGTCTGTCTTCCCGTAAAGAAGTACAGTCCTAATGATACACCATCCCAAATCACTCGCTTTTAATGCTTCCTCTGTTTGCAGCTTGCTTTCTCCATAGTAATTAACAGGCCCTGTCTGGTCTGTCTCTACATACGGGCCATCTTCTCCACTGAACACAAAATCTGTTGAAATATAATAAAATGCTGCGCCAATTTTTTGTGCAGCAGCCATTAGTTGCTTCGATGCAACGATGTTTACACTTGAGCAAAGCTCTTTATTTTGCTCACATTCATCTACTTGCGTCATTGCTGCTGCGTGTATAATTGTGTCTGGTTTAAAGTTGCCAACAACATCTTCAATGTCTTTTGGGTTTAAAATATCCAATGAGGCATACTTGCTTTTATTGTTGAATGTCAATTGAGTATAGCGAAATTCTCCTTTTCCTGTTGCCAGTATCTCGTGTTCAGTCTTTAGAAGTATTTCCGTCAGGGTTGATCCTAACATCCCATTCGCACCTGTAATCAATATTTTCATTTGTAAGCACTTTAGGTATTTGTGTTAATAGGCTATAAATCAATTATTCATGCATTTTTTTCGAATAATACCCGGAATCTCAAAAACATCTCTTCAGTATACCATTGTTCTTTTCTTGTTTTTTGAATAACTTCTTGGTGGTCCCTTTTTTTGTAGGCAAATGCTTTCATGTCTTCAGATGATTCCCAGATGCTAAATGTGGCTTGTTTGATGAAAGGGATTTCTCCAATACCAACTGAGTAAACAAAACCCTTATGTTGATGTAAGTTTTGCGCCACTGTTGGTACTGCTTTCCAGAAATTCTTAAGCCTGCTGAGTCTAATTGTTGCCCTGGTTAAAACCCCAATCCTTCCAACAGGTTCTTCAATTTCTTTTCGATTGTCAATGAATGTTTTGCCATCCCAACTTCCATGCCCTGCATAAGCCTCAAGCAAAAACCAATTGATGGAAGTGTTGAAAAATCTCCACCAAAATGGGATAAACTTCCCAAGTATCTTTTCAGGCTCTGCAACATCATCCTCTTTTTTTATTTCATTTTCATGAAGGAAAACCATAATCGCCCATTGGTTGAAATCTGGATGTATGTCAAAAGTGCCGTTTTTACCACATCCCATGAGTTTATAGAAAAATATCTTCCTATTCAGAAAAAGGGGAATATGGAAGATCGCCATGGAAATGAACGCAAAAGGGATGTATCTCTTTCGATATCTTGTTATAATTAAAAATGATTTCATATTTATTTAGAAGGCATTCTTCCACATCATACTCTCGATCGGTTTATTGGGTTGCCCACTGTATTTGGCGTTTTTCTTTTGGTTGTACTTAACTTCAATCTCCCCATCCACCGGAAAATATATCAATTGTCCTATCGGCATGCCGTAATATATTTTGACTGGCTGCTTGACTGAAATTTCCAACGTCCAGTTGCCGCAAAACCCAACATCACCTTTTCCCGCAGTTGCATGTATATCAATCCCAAGCCTTCCTGTAGACGACTTCCCCTCGAGAAAGGGTACGTGTTCATGGGTTTCCGTATATTCCAACGTTACCCCTAAATAGAACACATGCGGATATAAAATGAATCCATCTTCTGGGATGTCAAAATATTCAATTTCATTGTGCTGCTTGGCATCAAGTATGTGGTTCTTATAAGTTGCCAGCGTTTTCCCAAGCCGAACATCATAAGAATTACTGCCCAAGGATGTCCTATCGTATGGGGTAATCTTAATGGTGCCTTTCTCCATTTCTTCTAATATCCTTTTGTCCGACAAAATCATATTGCTGTTTTTTCAACCACAAATTTCGCATTTGAATGGTAGCTTCTGAATTTAATTTTTCAACATAGTTTAAACAGCTTTAAGCAAAAGGCATTGATTAATGCGCTAAGTATGTCAACCAATGTCCTTCAATCTCTAGGCATGATACTTTCAATGGCATCATGGTTTCCCCATGGAAAATCACGTTAATTGTGCTTTCATTGGATAACTGGGGTGACAGTATGTGAATCTGGTTTGCAAAATCAACAAAACCGAGTCCCCACCATTTGTATACAGTTTCCTTGATGCTCCAATATAAAGTAAGCAGGGATATTTTTTCTGTTTCATCCAACAGTGAAACTGATTGAAGTTCATCGGTGTTTAAAAATTTCTTCATCACCCTGCAAACACGGACGTCAATTTTTTCAATGTCAATGCCTACCTGTTTTTCTTTGCATATAATCCCAGCTGCATATTCATTGGTATGAGATACATTAAATTGAACAGGTGATCCTTCAAGACTGGGTTTGCCGCCATTTCTAATGGATATCTGGTTTAGGGGGAAACCGGGACTGAGTTTTTCAAGTATCAACCTTGATGCATATTGTTGAATTCTTTTGTTTGAATTTGTTGATTTTGGTTGAAAGTCAATTTTACCTTCAAAAAAATCTTCTTCTTCCTCTATCTTCCAAATTCCAACCAAGGGATCTCTACTTTCATTTATCGCGATGTATGGCATTTCTCAAAGGTATGAAGTTTGCGATTATGCAATGGTTGTTCAAGTTTGATTCAATCCAGCACAAAAAAAGCCCCTGCCTAATGGCAAGGGCTTCTTCTTGATTCTTAGAAAAAAACTATTTCAATGAAGAAATCAATTTCTCATTCAAGGTAACATAGTCTGGGTTCTTTGCAGTTTTTGCAAGTTCCATTGATTTCATTGCAACCGTTTTGGCCTCTGCTTTTTTACCCAACATTGAAAGACAACGGGCTTTTTGATACCAAACCCAATATGCTGTTGGGGTTTGTTGTGTTGCCATATCTAACCAAGCAGATGCTTTTGCCAAATCTTTGTTGTTGTCCATATAATACATCGCTGCATTAAAATATGGCTTGTTGTCTTTGTTCATCAAATTATCAATCTGTCCCATAATTTTGGAATCGATATCTTGCTTGATTTGAAAAGATACCGCTGTTTTTTCCCAAAGCAAGTTCAAGTCTAGCTCATTGCTTTTTACATTTTCAAACCAGATGAAAAATGTTTCGATAGGGGAAGGAAGATTTTGAACCTTAGCAGTTAACCTTACAACATCCATATCTTGTTTATATGCTGATGGTGAAGTAACGTCCAATTGTTTTGTGATGATGACGGTCCATTCTGATGCTCCTGGTATCGTTAGCAATCCGTATTTTCCTGCAGCTACTTTTTTGTCTCCAATGATTACATCATCACTGAATGTAAGTGTTGTTGCTGTGTTTGCACCTGTGCGCCAGATTGCACCATAAGGAACCAAATCTCCAAAAATGGTTCTGCCTTTTGTATTTGGTCTTGAGTATGATAATTCAATGCTTCCCAATCCAAATTCCTGTTTAACTGTTTGTCCTGTTGATGCTGCTGGCACTTTCAACGTTTGTGCTCCTGCTATCGATACCATTGCTGCAGCAAACAATACCAAAAATGTTTTTTTCATATTTTATATTTTATGCAATTTAAGACAATAATTTACCCGTTTTGTTGTGAAACTTTTTTTATTTATTTCTGAACCCAGGGTGAAACCTATTCAGGGTGTCTCTTAAGAAATTTCTATCCATGTGGGTGTAAATCTCAGTTGTGGTGATGCTCTCATGGCCTAACATCTCTTGCACAGCCCTCAAATCTGCTCCTCCCTCCACCAGATGTGTTGCAAATGAATGTCTAAAGGTATGGGGTGAAATGTTTTTTTTAATACCTGCCTTTAATGCCAACTCCTTGATGATGTAAAATACCATCACCCTCGAAAGTGAAGCGCCTCTTCTATTTAAAAAAAGGAAGTCTTCGTTGCCTTTTTTTATGGCTGCATGTACCCTTATTTCTTTCAAATAGATTAGTATGTGTTTTACTGCATCCGTTCCAATTGGAATCAGCCTTTCCTTGTCTCCTTTGCCTATCACTCTTACAAATCCAATGTCAAGGTACAAGTGAGATATTTTCAAATTGATCAGTTCGCTTACGCGTAAGCCACAACTGTAAAGGGTTTCCAATATTGCCTTGTTGCGTACTCCCTCAGTTTTACTGAGGTCTATCTGTGAAATTACCTGTTCAATTTCTTCAAATGTCAGGGTGTCTGGTAGTACCTTCTTTAGTTTTGGTGACGACAATAATTCCGTTGGATCTGTTTTCGTAATCTGCTCTTGTAAACAATATCTATAAAACGATTTTATACCTGATAGAATCCTCGATTGTGATCGCTCACTCATCCCCAACTCTGTGATCCATTTGATGTATTCCTGTAAATTTTGCAGCGTTAACGATTCCGGGCCTCCCTGAATTCCTGTTGCCAATACAAATTGAATGAGTTTCTCTAAATCAAGGGCGTATGCTTCTATTGTATTGGAAGACAATGATTTTTCCAATTGCAGGTGCATCAAAAACCCTTTCCTGTATGAGTTCCACATGATTGCTTTATTTAGCCGTATAAGTTCGGGATTGATGAATAATTCCTTTAAATTCGTTTCTCAATATTACCCATTTATTTCATAAGTATTTCAAGATGACACCAATCAACCTTAGCTCATTTAAATTAATGGCTACAAAGTACAAAAGGAAAATGCGGGTTTTTCTCGGGAAAATTGAAAAAAATCCTCCGCGTGGGTTGGATAAGATAGCCTTTCAAGTTGACAAAGAAGTTTGGGAAGAAGTGGACTGTTTGACTTGTGCCAATTGCTGTAAATCCATGACCCCAACTTTTACCAAGAAGGACATATCACGGATTTCTGCTCATTTCAACCAGACCCAAGCTGCATTTAAAGAGAAGTGGTTGTATCAAGATAAAAAAGGTGACTGGATGAATACCCGAACTCCTTGTCAGTTCCTAGAAAAAAAAACAAATATGTGTTCCATCTATGAAATCAGGCCAGCAGATTGTGCAGGATTTCCGCACCTTACAAAAAAGAAAATGGTACAATATATTGATGTGCACAAACAAAATGTTGAATATTGCCCTGCAACATACAAGATGGTCGAAAAGATGCAAATACTTTTTGCAAAAAAGTAAACGTTAGAAGGGATACCCTATGGCAAACTGGAAAGTTGGCTTGTTCCATACATTGTCGACAAACCATCCACCATTGCTTGTCGAATAATACCGTTTTATGTTTGCATTGCCAGTATTTAGCGGACCATATCTTGGATCTTTGATTGGAAATCCTAGGTCAAATCGCAGCAGGAAGTAGTTGAAATCTACTCTTGCCCCAAATCCAGACGCCACCGCCATGTCTCTCCCTAAATTTTTTAATTTAAGCCCCGCATTTTTTAATGTGCCGTCTAAGTCGTTTTTGAACCAAATATTTCCAGCATCAGTGAATAATGCACCCCTCATCCAAAAGCCATAAAATTGAAATAAGTCAAAGCGGTACTCTACATTTCCTTCAAGTTTGACATCCGCATATTTATCATTGAATGTTCCTGCAGCAACTGTATCATAGAAAATATTTGATCCTATTCCCAGTTTCCTTATGGACCAGCCACGCATGCTGTTGGGACCTCCGGCAATGTAACTTTTAAAAAACGGCAAGGTAACCTGACCTTTTCTTGATCCGGTTGTCAGCGCAAAACCTGCGCCTGCAAAGGCCCTGAAATGCAGGCTGCTGTTTTTGTTGTTAATGATGTGCTTAAACTCTGCATCCATTTTAAAGAACCTGTATAGGTCAGATAAAACCTTGCCGTTTTTTGTCAATCCATAAAAAAGTGCTCCAGTGGTAAGTCCACTTTCCTCGGCATATATTTTCAGTAAACTTAAGTGTTTGGTACTGGATGGGGTGAGGTTCTTATTATACATCACATTCATTCCAATCAACAATCCATTGTTGTAAGTATAACGAAGTAGCGGAAAGTTTTTGATTGATTCAAGAAACAGACTGTCTGCGCGAAATTGCGTGTATTCCAAATTTAATGGCCTGAATTGCCATGTTGTGGTTGGATTTCGTTTCCATTCATATCCTAAGAATGTATTGAACGTATTTAACTGAAAAAATTTAAATCGGTTGATGTATGAAATATCAGCTGATGCTATGGTTCGTGCTTGCTGAAAATAGGACTTCACTTTTTTGCCAACAGGTGCTACCATCCAAGGGAATGTTATCCTGTTTGTTAACGTTATTTCTCCAGATAATATTTTTTGAAAGTTATTGAATTCAATACCTGTCCTCAAATTATTTTCTAACTGAATGGCCCTTTTCCCAATGTTTCTATTTCTCAACGTAAAGTTTGTGGCTATACCTACGCGTCCACTGCCTACTTGTATCAATTGTGAGTTGTTGATGACACTGCTTCCTTCCATGTCTATGCCAAAAAATTGTCTTTTTGCAGGTTGCAGTTGAAGTATATAGTTCAGCATCCTTTTTTCATCATCTGGTTCTGAGCTTAAATTGATATTTTGCCATGAACCTAGCTTGTTGAAATTGTTCAGCGTTTTGCTGTAGTTCTCTCGTTTGTAAAGCATACCTGGCAGAAGTGCCACTTGTTCTTTGATGAAGGCCGAATTGAACGTGTTGTGCACTGATTTTACAACGATTGAACTTGTATCTGAAGCCAATGTTTCTGTTAGCGTATCAGTTTCTTTAAGGTCTGGGTATACAATAAATTGCCCCACTCGATACTGGTAATAATGATTGCTGTCAATATTTCTCCTCATTCTAAAAAAAAGGTCAACTTCTGGCTTGTCCCTTTTCAGTCGAACCTGTGCAAGTGCCCTGGCATATTCGATGGCATCGAGCATTGGGTCCAATAATTCAATATAGTTGGTGTCTACCTCAGCAAAGATGTCCTCTTTTGATATCTTGTAGTATCCATTGTTCTGAAACAATTCTATCAACCTATTGATTTCCTGATCAACAGTAAAATAATCAAATGCCCCTCCTTTAACGATGATGGACTTATTTTTCGCCCCTTGTACTATTGTATTAAGAGCAGAATCGTTAAATTCATATACAACGGAATCTATCCTATAACGCGGACCTACTTCTACTATATAGTTTGTTCTTACCCTTTGTTGTTTTTTTTTGATTATTGTGTCCGTCTCAATAAGAATGGAGCTTCTTCTGAAACCTATGCTGCTCATGCTGTTGGTCATGTTTTGTGCTGATTGCAAAACCTGCAGCTTGTTGTACACTGTTGGTGAATCCATCACTTTCGATGGAATCACCCATGGGAATGTTGGCCAAGGTATTTTTGATGCAACTTTGATTTGTGCACTGTCTTCAACTTGCGTTAATAGCCTTGTTTTGATGTCAATCTTTTCTTGTTTACCAATGCTGCCATTTATTTTTATGTTATTTTCGAAAAAAAATGGCTTATCCTTCGGATAATGTTTTATTACAGTACATCCAAACAGGATGAACGTCAGTAATAAAACGGCTGTTGGTAAATGAAGTATGTTTTTATTTTGCAATGAAAAAGAAAATTTAATTGAATATGTTGAGTAAATCTGATGTCAAATATATTCAAAGTTTAGCCCATAAAAAATATCGGGACCAAGAAGGTGTTTTTATTGTTGAGGGTGTTAAAATGATTAACGAGCTGATAAGCTTCTTCCCGGAAAGAATTGTGCAAATTTTTGCCACAAAGATCTGGATTGATCAGCATGGTCAAATGTTGAAAAACACAACAAATTTGGTTTTAATTGAACAGTTTGAACTTGAAAAATTTTCTTTTTTAAAAACCCCAAATGAAGTACTGGCCTTGGTTTCAATGGTCCAGTTAAACAATTTAAACCAACCTAGCAGCGGCATCACGGTGGTGTTGGATCAACTTCAAGACCCCGGTAATTTGGGCACTATCATTCGGTCATGTGATTGGTTTGGTATCAAAAACATTGTTTGCTCTGTTGACACCGTTGATGCTTTTTCTCCGAAAGTGGTTCAGGCTTCTATGGGGAGTATTTTGCGATTAAATGTTTTTTACAAAAAATTATCAGATTTTTTTTCCGAGCACAAGCTCTTGCCGGTGTATTCAGCAGAATTAGCTGGTGAATCTGTTTATGATGTTGATTTTATTCAACCTTCAATCCTCATCATTGGAAATGAATCCAAAGGCGTTTCTCCTGAAGTGGCGCATTTCGCTACCAGGCATGTCATGATTCCCAGGATTGGAATGGCAGAATCTTTAAATGCTGCTGTTGCTGCATCCATCATACTTTCATGCATGTCTAAATAAATTTTATTTAAAGCGCAATGCCTTAGAAGGATTGATTTTTTTGCTGATGATGGAAGGTATGAAAAGAATCAAAACTGATACCAATGCCGTTCCCCAAGCCACCAGCATTACATCGCCCATTCTTATGTCAACTGGAGCAACATGAACATAATATGCTTCTTCATTGAGTCTAATAAATCCAGTGTACTGCTGTAAATAGCAAATTCCCAACCCCAACAGGGTTCCTGCTAAAATGCCGACACCTGCAATCCAAGTTCCATAAGCGATAAATGTCGTTTGAATTTGTATATCCCTCGCCCCCAATGCCTTTAAAAGTGCAATCATCCCAGTTCTTTCCAACAACAATATAATCAAGCATGTGATTAGGTTAATCAGCGCTACGATGGTCATTACCGTTAGCAAGATGTACTTATTGGTGTTTTGGAGATTTAACCAATCGAATATCTCCGGTGAGAGTTCTTTCAATGTTTGTGCATTCCATCCCGACGGCAGCACATCATAAATTTCCATTGCTGTTGTTTCCATTTGCAGGGGATCAGTCAAAACAATTTCATATCCTCCAACTTCATTTTCTTCCCATCCATTGAGCCTTTGTATCAATCGAATATCTCCGATGGCATAAATCTTGTCGTACACATCAATGCCTGTTTTATACAATCCTGCTACCCTCAATTTTCTTGTTCTTGGTGGTGATCCATCAGATTGGATAAAATATATCAACAAGCTCTTCCCAACCCCAGTGCCTAGCTGATTCGCCGTGTATTCAGAAAGTACAATCTCCTCCGCATAGCCGCTGTCCTTGAAGGTAGGCCAACTTCCTTTCGTTAGAAATCGATCTAATTTTTTGAATGGATATTCTTTTGAAACACCTTTCATGAGGACTCCTTCAATCGTTCCGTTTGCATTCAATATGGCAGACTTAGTGGCAAAGATGCTCACAGAGTTGACATTTGGAGCAACTTTCATCATAAACTCTGCACTGTCGTTTCGCACAATTGGGGATTCTTCTGCTATGTTAGATTTCAAGGGTTCAAAATGTTGAACACGTATATGCCCCCAAAAACCAAAGATTTTTTCGGCGATAATTTTCTGAAATCCATTGATGAATGACATGGACACAATCATTGCGGCAACGCTGATTGTTGTGGCGATGATGGAAATCCGCATGATAAAAGACGAAAATGCTTTTTT
This sequence comes from Chitinophagaceae bacterium, assembly GCA_044350285.1. Taxonomy (GTDB): domain Bacteria; phylum Bacteroidota; class Bacteroidia; order Chitinophagales; family Chitinophagaceae; genus Pollutibacter. The sequence continues at coordinate 23,946 of JBILHX010000023.1, forward strand.
CTTAGCGGATATTAATCGTTTTGTAATTAGAATGGATAGATTCAACAGCTTGATTTCAGGTGGGTAAAAATACAAATCATTACGGACTCTTTCTTAACAAAAGATATTGAATGGATGAAGCCTATTCCAGCACTTCTCTTGATAAGTTTAATTAAATTACATCTTCAAAAGCCAGCCATGAATAAAACCTTATTTGGGATTGCCATTTTGTTAACCAACTTAAACTTGTGTATCGCGCAAAGGCCGCCAGACGAGGTTTTTATGCAAAACATAAAAACTATCAAATTCAATAGGGTAGGAGATCCCCTGTCATTTCCAATCATTTCTTTGAATGCAACTGATCAACTAGAATTGAATTTTGATGACATCGGTGGTGGAATGAAGAGTTATTATTACACCATGACTCTTTGTAATGCAGATTGGACACCAGCCCAACTAAGTTATTTTGACTATGTTAAAGGATATTCTCAAGTGAGAATTAGTACCTACAGAAACTCATCAATTGCATTGTCTCGATACACACACTATCAGGCTACTTTACCCGATAGAAATTGTCAGCCCATCAAATCCGGGAATTATCTATTGAAGGTATTCTTAAATGGCGATACCAGCAAGATGGCATTTACCCGGAGGTTCTTGGTTGCAGATCCCAAGTTGAACATGGCTGTTCAAGTTACCCAGCCTTTCAACCAACAAATTTTTCAAACACATCACCGGTTTCAAGTTCAAGTGGATACTAAAAATGTTGATATCCGATATCCCCAACAACAATTAAAGTTGATGGTGCTGCAAAATTACCGGTGGGACAATTTCTTGATGTTGTCAAATCCAACGTTTACCCGACAAGATATGCTTCAATACAGCAATGAAAATGAGATGGTCATGCCAGCAGGAAAAGAATTTAGGTGGTTGAATTTGAGGAGTTTCCGGTTACTGGGAGATCGAATTACCAAGCAGCAAAATACCGACAGCAGTTTTAGTTTGTTTGTTAAAGAAGACCTTCCCCGCATGCCAAAACAATATTTTTACTACAGAGATTACAACGGAATGTTCATTTCCGAAACGATTGAGAACATCAATCCTTACTGGAATGCCGATTATGCCAACATTCATTTTACGTATCGACCACCTGGAAACATGGCTTTCAAATCTGCTGATCTTGTTGTGTTCGGAGAACTGACAAATTACGGAAAAGATGCCGCCGCCACCATGAAATTTGATGCCATAAAAGGGGTTTATGAAACAGATTTGTTTTTGAAACAAGGTTACTACGATTATCAATATGCTCTAAAAGAAAATAAATCAGGCAAGTGGGTATTTAATTCATCTGCAACTGAACAAGATGCTTGGGAAACAGAGAATGTTTATTTGGTGCTGCTGTATTTCAGGCCACTAGGCGGGCGATACGACGAATTGATTGCCTTAAAGCAGGTTAGTAGTCAGTTTAATAGATCCATGCGATAATGATTTTGTTTTTTTATTTGCTGAGATGTTGGAATTTATGAAGATAATTTTCAGAAATTCTCTATATTTGCAGCGGCAGGTCTTACACGACCAGCTCCTGCTGAACTCCCCCAGGACCGGAAGGTAGCAAGGGTAGGTGGTTGAGCGGTGCGATGTAATAAACCTGCCATTTTTTTTCGAATTACATCCTTTTTTCTCTCTCATCGTTTCAATACCAATTACATGAAATTTTTTATTGATACTGCAAATCTTGCCCATATTGAAGAAGCGAACGACCTAGGCATACTTGATGGTGTTACTACAAACCCTTCTCTCATGGCAAAAGAAGGTATCAAAGGAGAAGCAAATATTCTCAAGCACTATGCTGATATTTGTTCAATTGTTGATGGAGATGTGAGTGCTGAGGTTCTTTCAACAGATTTCAAGTCAATGGTTGAAGAAGGTAAAGTGCTTGCCGCAATACACAAAAATATTGTTGTAAAGATTCCGATGATCAAAGACGGAATCAAAGCCATTAAATGGTTTACGGATAATGGCATTAGAACAAATTGTACACTTGTATTTTCTGCAGGCCAAGCTATTCTTGCCGCAAAAGCAGGTGCAGCTTACGTTTCACCATTTATTGGCAGAATCGATGACAGCAGTTGGGACGGTATTGAATTGATTGCACAAATCGCCAACATATTTTCTATTCAAGGTTTCGATACTGAAATTCTCGCAGCTTCTATACGCAATCCTTTGCACATAGTGCGTTCAGCAGAAGCTGGCGCAAATATTTGTACATGTCCACTAGATTCAATTCTAGGACTACTCAAACATCCTCTTACAGATATTGGCTTGGCCAAGTTTCTAGAGGATGCAAAAAAAATGTAATAACTACCACGTTAAATAGAATTACTTGGCTTAACTCTTCAACAGAGCTAAGCCATTTTTTTATTTTCAAACTAAAAAATTCTGATAGATTTTTCATTCTTCATTTGGATTCAATTCTAGTACTCAACCAACATCCTATTACGGATATTGGCTGTTAATCCCCAAACTTTAAACCTTCAACCTTAAACCCTACAGGTTCCACCAATAATTAAACTTCAATACAAGTGACCTGCTTTTTACATTAAATGGTGAAGGGTAGTAATTATCTGTATAAACAATGTACAAATCTGATGCCGGTTTATACCTCCATTGAAAACGTGTGTTTAAATTGATGTTTTTTTGCTGGTTGTTATATTGGATGAACGTAGTAAAAAATAGCGTATTGGTAAACGTTACATCTATTCTTGGACCTACCAGCCAAAAGGTAGTATTGTTCCAAGGTTTCGGTAAGCTAATGTGATTGTAGCTTGTGCTGAGTGACATACTTACATAAGGTTGAAATCGGTAGCCTAATTCAGTGCTAATAAAGCTTCTGGTGCCATTGGCATAGTACCCACCAAAACGAGTTGAAAACGCATACGTAAACAATTGTTGTGGCTTTGAAACAAATTCTGTTCCAACCGCATTCCACCTGTGTTTGCTACCAACAGCCAATGTATCTTTCCCATAATTGGTAGGATCAAATGGTTGCAGGAGTTTTACATAATCATAAGCAACCCATTGGGTTAATGTAGCCTGGTTGCGCAAGCTTAGAGTATAAGCCATGTAGGTTGTGTTGTCAGTTAGCTTTAATTTGTTTGTGAAATAATTAAACGTGAAAATTTTTATCCCATGGCTTGTGATTTTTTTGTTCTTGCTAAAAAATGTCCATGCAGCCGATGGGCTCAGTTTGATGTAATCTTTTCTAGGGACATAACCAACCTCTGCCGTATAGCCCTTCCCCACATATTCTTGTTGCCAATTAAATGTCCATCGCTTGCTGCTGTATTGAAGATTTGCGGCATGTACGAAATCTTCCTTGGTGATGTTTTTAGAAAATGATTTTAATAATATCGCTTTGCCTGTCCATAAGTTATTTGCTGATGCGAGATTGTATTCCAATCCTAAATTTCTGTTGTAGGGGTTTGTTTGATATATTGGAGCTTTTTCATCACTCTGTAATATTTGGTCTCTGTTGACAAAAAGAAAACCAATATTTGAACGCGCAAATACACGTCTTTGCAACGCCATTACTGTATAGTTTTGAGAAGCAGTTTGGCTGGTCAACACCCGTTCTGTTTGCATATTCATCAAACCCATTCTCCAATCCTTGTTAAGCTTTCCACTGAGGCGTGCTCCAAATTGTATAGGTGCATTCAATCCTATTCTTCTTGAAAAGAAGGGCCTTATTGTAGAATATCCAAAATTTGAGAACTGATCTCCATTCTCCAAAAAGAATTGTCTTCTTTCCGGGAAAAACAATTCGAATCTATCTAGATTTGTCACCTGACGATCCACCTCAACTTGAGAAAAGTCTGGATTGATGGTTAGATCAAGATTCAGAGAAGATGTTACTGCAACTTTTGCATCTACTCCAATTTGCTTTTTGTATGAGGTTGGTTTGCCTTGCTCGAAATTTTTAGTTCCACCGCTCAATAAATAGGGTATCACTGAAACGTTGGTGCCAATTTCTGGAGGTGCTTCATCCCATAACAATTGTCCCGTATAAGCAAGTGAAGCAGTTGGGAATTGTCTTGGAACAGGTGTCCAGCTTGATTTTTCAGCGGCTGTGATGTCTAGCCTGCTGAAATTGATTCCCCAGTTTTTAATTCCCTTCTTGTATCGAATTGATTTAAAGGGTACTGCTGCTTCCCAAACCCATTTATCACTAAAGTTTTTGACTTTCGAACTCCATTTATTGTCCCAATTCAAATCAACTTTCCCCCCGTCATACATGATTCCATCCCATTGTGCTCCTGCTGCATTTGAACCAAAACTAAATCCATTAGTCTGATCGTCGAAAGGATCCATAAAGAGTAAAAAGTTGTCGTTTTTCCCGAAACTGAAATCACGTTTCAAGGATTCTACCATATAGGGTTGATCTGCTTTCTTATAACAGATTGCTATGATATAAAGTTTTTCTGCGTCATACGCCATTCTTACTTCAGTTCTAACATTGGCTTTGCTTGTGTCGTTTGGTAAAACCATGAAAAAATCTGAAGCTAGATCTGTATTAAGCCATACCGGATCTATTTCCCCATCTATTGTTACAGAAGATTTCAATTTTGAAATATGGTATTGGAATGCCTCATTTTTCTTTTGTGCAAATAATATAGAGGGAAGAAATACAATTGTTAAAAGAAATTGCTTGATCAATTTGTTGCTGTTTTACAATTCGAAAGTAAAAATTATATTGACTTGTTGAAACAAAAAAAGGACAAATAAATGTCCTTTTTTTATGAAGATGATTTTAAATTATGCCACTGCTTGTTTAACAAGGTCTGCTGCTTCACTCAATTGAATAGCGCTTTGTACTTTTAATCCGCTTTCATCAATAAGTCTTTTGGCTTCAGTTGCATTGGTTCCTTGCAACCTTACAATAATTGGAATGTTTATATTACCAAGATTTTTATATGCTTCAATGACACCAGCTGCAACACGGTCGCATCTTACAATTCCTCCGAAAATATTAATCAAAATGGCTTTTACATTGGGATCTGTCATGATGATTTTGAAACCAGCTTCAACTGTTTGTGCATTTGCTGTGCCACCTACGTCTAGGAAGTTGGCTGGCTCTCCGCCACTTAGTTTAATCATGTCCATGGTTGCCATTGCAAGTCCAGCACCATTTACCATACAGCCTACGTTACCATCCAATTTTACAAAGTTCAAATTGAACTTTCCAGCTTCAACTTCTGTCGGATCTTCTTCAGATATATCCCTCATGGCAGCGAGGTCTGGATGTCTGAACAATGAATTCTCGTCAAGGTTCATTTTACAATCCACCGCAATGATCTTATCGTCTGCAGCCTTAAAAAGAGGGTTGATCTCCAGCATGGAGCAGTCTAGACCAACGTATGCATTGTATAAATTTGTTACAAATTTTACCATGTTTTTGAAAGCATCACCTGATAAACCAAGGTTAAATGCAATCTTTCTAGCTTGGAAAGGCAACAATCCTCCTGATGGATGTACCAATTCCCTGTGAATTAACTCAGGAGTGTCATGCGCAACATCTTCGATGTTCATGCCACCTTCTGTGCTGTACATAATGACATTCTGTCCTTTTGCGCGGTCTAATAAAATCGATAAGTAGAACTCTTTCCTTTCAGTTGGGCCATCATAATACATGTCTTGCGCAACAAGGATTTTGCTGACAAGTTTTCCTGCTGGTCCAGTTTGAATGGTAACCAAGGTTCCGTTCAATATTTTCTGTGCAAATTCAGTTATATCCTCAGTACTCTTGCCTACTTTAACACCATTTATTCCTGTTTCAATTACATGACCTTTACCACGGCCACCTGCATGTATTTGTGCTTTGACTACTGCAAATTTACTGCCTGACTTTTCCTTAATTTGCTCGTAAGCAGCCAATGCTTCTTCAACGCTGCTGCAAGCAAATCCTTCCTGCACAGGGACATTGTATTTTTTTAGAAGCTCTTTTGCTTGGTATTCGTGGAGGTTCATAAATAGAAATATTTTTTGCAAATATAGCAATGCATTTCCATTTGTTGCATTGTTGTTGGATGTTACTTTAAATCAATTTTTGTAAGCCGGATAATACCTTATTTTCAGTTGATTCAAAAAAAAAGAGCAGGGATTTCTCCCTACTCTTAAATAATGCTGGTTTGAAGTAAATGTTATTTTCCTTGATTCTCAGGGCGTAAACTTCTTACGGTTTTGCCTGATTGCCACATTTCACTTTCTCTCAATTCTTTCAATTCCAAATCAAGTTTCTCACGATAGTCCGCTTGTGAATTGCTGTCAATGCTGCGTTGACTTTCCTTACCTGCCGCAACGCTATCATATAATTCATTAAATACGGGCATTGTTGCATCCCTGAATCTCTTCCACCAATCAAGAGCACCGCGTTGTGCAGTTGTTGAGCAGTTTGCATACATCCAATCCATTCCATTTTCAGCTACCAACGGCATGAGAGATTGTGTAAGCTCTTCTACAGTTTCATTGAATGCTTCAGAAGGGGAGTGACCTCTTTCACGAAGAACCTGATACTGAGCAGCAAAAATTCCTTGAATGGCACCCATCAATGTTCCCCTCTCTCCTGTAAGGTCACTAAATACCTCTTTTTTGAAATTGGTTTCGAACAAGTATCCACTTCCTATCGCTATTCCCAAAGCAACAACCCTTTCATAAGCCCTGCCTGTTGCATCTTGGAAGATTGCATAACTGGAATTCAATCCCCTTCCTTGTAAGAACATCCTGCGCAATGAAGTTCCAGAGCCTTTTGGTGCTACAAGAAATACATCTACATCTGGAGGTGGAACAATGCCTGTTTGCTCTTTATAAGTGATCCCAAACCCATGAGAAAAGTAAAGGGCTTTTCCTGGAGTTAGGTGTTTTTTTACGGTTGGCCACATGGCTATTTGTGCTGCATCACTTAACAGATAACATATAATGGTTCCTTTTTCAAGTGCTTCTTCAATTTCAAACAGTGTTTCTCCCGGTACAAAACCGTCATTCACTGCCTTATCCCACGATTTAGAATTTTTACGTTGACCTACGATTACGTTTACGCCATTTTCCTTTTGGTTTAAGGCTTGTCCAGGTCCCTGAACACCATAACCGATTACTGCTACCACTTCATTTTTCAATACTTCCTGTGCCTTAGCCAATGGAAATTCCTCACGTGTTACTACATTTTCTTCAACACCTCCGAAATTTAATTTTGCCATAATTGAATGTTTAGTTGTTTGTTTAATTGTACTTGTTAATGGTTTATTTTTTAGAGAATTTTTTATAAAATTATTTGCTTGGGAACAGGCTCTGTTTCCTCAAAATCTTTGAGCTTTTCATAAAAGCCACTGCTTTCCTTGATAATGGCTACTCTTGCACTGCGTACAAACTCAATCAATCCAAATGGTGCCAGCACATTAAGGAGGGCGTCTGTCTCTTCCCGTTGTCCCGTCGTTTCAAATATCGTATAATCCTTTCTGATAACCACCGCTCTTGCTCCATAGGTTCTCAGCAGCCTTTCTACTTTTACTTTTTCTGCTATCGTGTCTGTTGGCACTTTATACAACGCCAATTCCTGCCAAATGATTTCGTCGTTTGTATTAAAATAGGCCTTTAGCACATCAACCTGTTTCTCGATTTGGCGAACAATTTTTCGAACAACATCTTCCAATTCATTGATGACAATGGTAAACCTATGTATCCCTTCAACCTCTGAAGGTGAAGTATTAAGGCTTTCAATGTTGATTTTTCTTCTTGAAAAAATGATGGCAATCCTGTTGAGTAATCCAACTTGATTCTCAGTATAAA
>JBILHX010000210.1:0-3187 GCA_044350285.1 Chitinophagaceae bacterium
AGAATTCAGAACAGCTGCAATTATTGATCGTGTAAATACAACTTGGGAGACGCTAATGGGAACAAGTTTTTCTTGTGTACAATGCCATAGTCACCCCTATGATCCTTTCAAACATGAAGAATATTACAAATTCATGGCTTATTTCAACAACTCCCGTGATGAAGATACTTTTGCAGATTATCCCCTGCTCCGTGAATTTAAAAATAGCAGCATAGGAAAGTTTGACAGTGTTATGTATTGGGTCAAAACCTTTTCATCTGTTGATCAACAACATTATTATCATAGATTATTGAAAACGGGACAACCTGCAATCAACAGCTTATTGGCTGATTCCATGATAAACGCAGCTCTTGCTGACACTAAATTTTTATCCCTCAGAAAAACTTCTTGGGCCAGATTGAAAGGGATTTCATTAACCAACAAATCGAACATGATGCTGAGGTATCGATCTGGAAATGACAAGGGAATTTTAAGCATATCGCTGGATAGTCCCAATGAAAAACCATTCCTAGTCATCCGTGTTCCAGAAACCAAAAACGGTTGGGGTATTCATGAAGTGAAGATTCCTCCTACATCTGGTAAGCATGATTTTTACCTGCATTATGAAAATCCGTCGCTAAAATCAACAGATGAAAACGGAATGACCTTCGACTGGATAGCGTTAACCCCAGATTTCCCAGGCAAAACAGACCTTTCATACAACCTCTACCATACCCTATTCGTTGATTTGTTGAATAAACCAGACGCAGAATTCACGCCTGTGATGATGGATAACCCAGAAGACATGTACAGAAAAACAAGGGTCTTTGAACGTGGAAATTGGTTATTGAAAACAAATGAAGTCTCTGCCGATTATCCAGCCATATTCAAAATTCCAAATGAAAAATTCAAAAACAACAGGCTTGGTTTGGCGCAATGGATGACTAGCAAAAGCAATCCATTGACTTCAAGAACCATGATTAATCGGCTCTGGGAACAGTTGTTTGGACAAGGATTGGTGGAAACCCTTGAAGACTTAGGTTCTCAAGGCACTATGCCTTCTCACCGTGAATTGCTTGACTATCTTTCTTACGAATTTATGAATGAGGATAGTTGGAGTGTTAAAAAAATGTTGAAGCGCATCGTTACCTCAAACACGTACAAGCAGTCATCTCATGTTAAAAAAGAATCCTTGGATAAAGATGCGCTAAACAGATACTATTCTCGTGCACCAAGAATAAGGTTGTCTGCGGAACAAATACGTGACCAAGCATTATCCATTTGTGGTGTAATAAGCCCCAAAATGTATGGTCCAAGTGTCATGCCTTTTCAACCTGCAGGTATTTGGGCTTCTCCTTACGACGGACGAAAATGGGTTCAGAGTGTGGGTGAAGAGCAATACAGGCGCGGACTCTACACATATTGGAAACGATCGAGCCCTTACCCTTCAATGGTTAATTTTGATGGTGGAGCAAGAGAGGTATGCATCTCTCGCAGAATTAAAACAAATACGCCCCTACAGGCATTGACCTTGTTAAACGATTCTACCTATTGGGACCTCTCCGTTAAATTTGCACAATCTTTGATGAAAGAAAAGAATGTTGATTTGTCTCAACAAATTCAAAAAGGATACACAATTGCAACAGGTCAGGAAATCAGCAATGCAAAACTTGAAATTTTAAAATCGCTGTACCAAGAAACACTGACTGAACTTAATTCGGGCAATAAAGATTTAAAAAAAATATTATCGGATAGTACAGCTAATAAAAAGAATGCATCGCTTGCATCATTGGCTGTAGTAGCAAACACCATCCTAAACTTAGACGAAGTCATAACCAAAAACTAATGTTCTATGAACAATCAAAATAAGTTATTTCAACATGCGAAATTTGCTGGCCTAGAATTCAATACTAGACGACATTTTTTAAAAGAATGTAGAACAGGAATTGGAATGATGGCATTGGGATCAATACTAGATAGCTGTAATCTTTTCTCTGACAAATCGGATGCATCTTCCTTGTCTAATCCATTAAATCCAAAAACACCGCATTTTCAGGGAAAAGCCAAATCTGTCATTTTTTTACACATGGCTGGTGCCCCTTCTCAATTGGAGTTGTTTGATTATAAGCCGGAACTGCAAAAAATGGATGGACTTGATTGTCCTGATTCATTTATTCAAGGAAAGAAATTTGCTTTTATCAGAGGCGTTCCAAAATTACTTGGTCCACAAGCCCAGTTTAAGCAATATGGACAAAGTGGAATTTGGCTATCAGACAACCTGCCCCATTTTACCAAAGTCATCGATGATGTTACCGTGCTGAAAGCAGTGCATACTGATCAGTTTAATCATGCCCCTGCTCAGTTGCTGATGCATACAGGAACAGCAAGATTGGGTAGACCAAGCATGGGTGCATGGGCTACTTATGGATTGGGTTCTGAGAATGATAACCTGCCAGGTTTTGTAGTACTTACATCCGGTGGTAAAAATCCCGATGCAGGAAAAAGTGTTTGGGGAAGCGGATTTCTCCCTTCAGTTTATCAAGGTGTGCATTGCCGATCAGAAGGTGACCCAGTTTTATTCTTAAAAGACCCCAATGGTTTCGACAGAGACATGAGGAAAGCTTCTATTGAAGCCATCAACAAAGTAAATGAACTCTCCTATCAAGAATACAAGGATCCTGAAATTTTATCACGCATTTCTCAATATGAAATGGCCTTTAAAATGCAGGTAGCTGTTCCTGATGTAATGACGATTGCAGATGAACCAGCTTATATACATGAAATGTATGGTACTAGTCAGGGTGAATCCTCCTTCGCCAACAACGCACTTTTGGCTAGAAAATTGGTTGAGAAAGGGGTTCGTTTTGTTCAACTTTTTGATTGGGGTTGGGATAGTCATGGTACAGGACCTGTTGAGGCTTTGGACAAAGGCTTCATTGATAAATGCCATAAAACAGATAAAGTGATAACAGCACTTTTGATGGATTTGAAACAACGTGGGCTTCTCGAAGATACACTGGTAGTTTGGGGTGGTGAATTTGGCAGAACACCAATGCAAGAAAATAGAGATGGTAAGCAAAATATGTTCAAGGGGAGAGACCATCATTCAGATGCATTCTCTATGTGGATGGCAGGTGGTGGCATCAAAGGTGGCTTTAGTTATGGAGAAACAGACCCCATTGGATACAATGCAATTGATGGAAAAGTT
>JBILHX010000211.1:0-3185 GCA_044350285.1 Chitinophagaceae bacterium
TCGCCAACAGGATGAAACAAAGCGGCAGACAATTAGATAAAAAAACATTACACACCATTCTTATAGGCAATACAGGCACAGCCAAATCAAAAATAGCAGATATACTGGCCAAAATTTATTTCAAAAACGGGATCATTGCCAAACCCGATTCCAAGAGCATCAATTCTGTTGATTTTGGAAATTTCTCAAAAGACCTTGCTGTAAATTTAAGTGCAGTAAAAGGCGGTATAGTTTTCATTGATGAAGTTCACAGATTAGTTCCGGCAGATTATATACCCGGAAACATAACTCCAATGGATAAGCTATATGCCGAAATGGATAAAATGAGTGGAGACCCTGTGATTATTTTGGCATCAAGAACAGAAGGATTTAAAGAGTATCTTGAAAATAATCCCGAAGTAAAAAACAGGTTCAATCTCATATTCAATTTGCCCGACCTTTCGGCAGATGAAATGTTTGAGATTTCCCAAAGACAATTTCATAAGCAAAATTTTTCACTCTCAACCGAAGCGGAAATCAAAATCAAAAAATTGTTTAGGAATGTAGCAATGAAAATGGACAGCGGTTTTGGTAACGGACACGCAGTAAATAAAATTGTGAAAGAAATTGTTGAGGAGCATTTTCTCAATCCGCAATACGATAGTTTTCAAAACACTATTATTGAAGAAGATATAAAAGGAGAAATTGCCGAAGACAAAACTACCGAGCAGATTTTTGAAGAACTTCACAAGTTCATAGGAATGAACGATCTAAAAGGGTACATAAGGAATATGATTGAACGAATTGAAGTTGCGAAAAAAGATGCAGAAAAAACAGGGAATGAATTTTCATTTGGTGAGCATTTGATATTGACAGGAAATCCCGGGACAGGAAAAACATCCCTTGCAAGAAAATTAGGGGAAATATTCGCTTCTATCGGATTGCTTTCAAGAGGACATGTGGTGGAAGTGGATAGGAGCAAAATGGTGGGACAATATGTCGGCGAAACTGCAAAACTTACCCAAAAAATCTGCGATGATGCCACAGGCGGAATTTTGTTTATTGATGAAGCATACACGCTTAAACAGCATGATAATGATAATTTTGGGCAGGAAGCCATTGATACTTTGCTAAAGAGAATGGAAGATGACAGAGGAAAAATGATGGTGATTGCGGCAGGTTATCAAAAGGAAATGCAAAACTTTATCAATGCCAATCCGGGCTTGAAATCAAGATTTAAAGAAGAAAACATTTTTGAACTTAAAGATTATAGTCCTGACGAACTTTTGAAAATATTCAAGGTATTTGTCGGGAAAGAAAATTACAAATTAGATAGCGATGCCGAGTTGAAATTACATAAAACATTACAGAAGATATATGACAAGCGGGATAAGAACTTCGGTAATGGTCGTGATGTGCGCAATCTTTATGAAAGATGCTTGTCGATTAGAGCTAAACGATTGCAAAATGCATCATCAGACAATCATGATTTGATTCTTTATGCCGAAGATATTCCGACTTATGAGGATAAAGCAAAAGTTATTTCGCTGGAAGATACAATAAACGAACTGAATAATCTGATTGGTTTAAATGCGGTAAAACAGAAAATTGGAGGTTTGATAGATTATTTAGAAGTTGAAAAAATCCGCTCATCGGAGGGCGGTAAAAAAACAACGCTGAATATTCATTTTATTTTCAAAGGAAATCCCGGAACAGGCAAAACAACGGTAGCGAGAATTTTAGCCAACATCTTTAAATCAATGGGGTTACTTTCAAAAGGACAGTTGGTTGAAACTGACAGAAAAGATTTGGTAGCAGAATATGTTGGTCAGACAGCAACAAAGACGAATAAAGTTATTGAAAACGCAGTTGGAGGAGTATTGTTTATTGATGAAGCATATACCCTTTCTTCGGGTGGTGGCAATGATTTTGGTCAAGAAGCTATTGATACGCTATTAAAAAGAATGGAAGATGACAGGGGGAAAATAATTGTGATTGCGGCAGGGTATGACAACGACATGGAGAGATTTCTGCGATCCAATCCTGGACTTACTTCACGGTTTACAAACCATATTCAGTTTGATGATTACACTCCCGAAGAAATGACAGATATTTTCAAATCAATGGTAAAATCAAAAGGGATGGTACTTGAAGAAAGTATAGATAATTTTGTGTTGAATATTTTTACTCAAATATTTAATAAACGAGATGAAAATTTTGCTAACGGAAGAACGGTTCGTAATCTATTTGAAAATGTTTTGCAAAATCAGGCAATGCGAATAGCTGCAGAACGAAAAAAAGGAACAGATATAAGCCCAATTATCAATTATATTACAAATGAAGATTTTAAATGATTTGCTCCTACTGTAAAAGTGATATTGATAACGATTGTTTTCACTGCGACCAATGCGGTAAAGAACTTTTTGTTTGCCCGACTTGCGGAAAATCAGGTAAGGGCAAAAATTGCGTGGAAGATGGTAGTAAACTTTTTTCACCAAAACAAAAATCGGCAACAACCGCATCAAAAAATATCCAGAGCGATACACCTGCTGTTTCTCAACCTGTTTCAATCCTTAATCAAAACGCAACACCATTTTCAAATATTCCACCACCTATTAACACTAATAATTCTATACCAGTTTTAAGAATAATAAATAATAATTTAAAAATTGATGTTGAATTGCATGACGGTGACATTATTGGAAGAGCATCAGGGTATCATACAAATATTTTTGGACAATTAGCCCAAATATCGGGGCAACATGCTCAATTCATTTTTGACAAAAACATCGGGTGGACATTTAAGGATTTAGGTTCTACCAACGGTTCTAAAATCAGTAATTCTCCAAATTGGCAGAATGTTCAGCAACTTAAACCTAATACATTAAATACATTAAGTAATAATTGCTTTGTATTACTTGCCAATGTTGAATTTCAAATAAAAATTGTCCTTCAATCAACATCAACAGGTGCTCAAAGATTATGAAACTAATTATAAACGCTATATCCGATATTGGTAATGTCCGCCTAAATAATGAGGACATGATTTTAGTAGGCAACGAATTTTTGCGTGATGCTTCCATGAGCTATGAATTTGATTTTGAAAGTTCGGAACATCCATTGCTGATTGCAGTTGCTGATGGGATGGGCGGACATAAATGTGGAGCATATGCAAGCGAAATTGTTTTAGCCGAAATGAACAAAGC
>JBILHX010000212.1:0-3180 GCA_044350285.1 Chitinophagaceae bacterium
TAAGGCCTCAACTTATTCTCCGCGGTATGTCTTCAACAGAATTTTTAAAGTTGAAAACACGATTAGAGAATAGCACAAAAAAAAGAAACCTTACTACCGGCAAATACAAAGTAGGCGATAAAAAGGATGATTTGAAAAAATCATCATCAAGAAAACTATCTGGCGCTGAACTAGAATCAGAACTTTCTGATGAAGAGTTCAACGATTCGTTGCTTCTTAGTGAAAAAGAAAAAAAGACTGAACCATTGATTGATCCTAGGATTTTTGGTGCCGAACTTTTCAATACAATCAACCTAGACGAAAAGAAGAACGCCTTTGAGCCTAATCTCAAAATTGCAACACCGCTGAACTATGAAATTGGTCCGGGTGACGAATTGAAATTGGTCATGTACGGTCAACAACAATACACCGAAGACCTTACTATTTCTCCAGAGGGACAAATCAATATTCTGAACGTGGGTGTTGTTAAGGTTGGTGGCTTATCCATCGAAGCAGCACAATCCCGCATAAAGCAATTGATGAGCAAGGCTTACCCCACCTTGACGAACGGTTCATCTAAACTTTCGCTGACTATCGGCGATATCAGAACAATTCACGTAACTGTTATCGGTGCAAATTTCCCTGGTAGCCACGATGTTCCTTCTTTATCGACCGTTTTCTCTGTGCTTTCATTGGCTGGTGGGCCTAAAAACATCGGAAGTTTCAGGCTAATAGAACTGGTACGAAATGACAAGGTGATTAAGGTGATAGATCTATACAGGTTAATAGCAAAAGGAAATCAATCAGACAATGTTCGCTTGCGCGATAACGATGTTATCAGAATTCCATCTTATTCATCCCGCATTGAATTAAACGGACAAGTTAAACGTCCGGGTTTGTTTGAAGTTCTTCCCTCAGAATCCTTTAAGGACATTTTGGCTTTTGCTGGAGGTTTTGATGACACGGCGTACACCGCAATGGTCAAGGTAATTAGGAAATCTTCAAAAGAAAGGGTTGTGAAGGATCTTGCTGAAGCAGATTTTAACTCTTTCAAACCGGAAACAGGGGATATGATTGTTGTGGGTAAAATTCTTGACCGGTATTCAAACCGTGTAAAAATAAATGGATCTGTATTCCGCCCCGACATGTATGAGTTTCAAGCAGGGATGAAAATTTCTGACCTTATTGCCAAGGCCGACGGATTAACCGAAGATGCATTTCTTGAACGCGGTTTACTCATCCGTCAGAAAGAGAATTTCACCAAAGAATTTTTATCATTTAATGTATTGAAGGCATTGCAAAAAGATTCAAAATATGACATCTTACTCAAGAAAGAAGACGAATTGTTGATCAGTTCTGTTATTGATTTGAAAGACAGTCTTCATGTTACTTTGCAGGGGGAGATACACATGCCTGGGGAATACAATTTTATTGAAGGCATGACATTGAAGGGCTTGATTTTACAAGCAGGTGGCTTTACTGATGCAGCTTCAAGCAACATCGAAATTGCTCATTTGATTGCTAGGGACTCCGTTCCGATGAACGATACCAGAGTTAGCATTACAGAAACAATTCAAATCAATGATAGCCTAAAGTTCAATGACCTCGACTTTATTTTGAAACCTTATGATGTTATTACAATAAGGAAAAAACCGGCATACAGTAAGTTAGAGACAGTATTGGTTGATGGTCAAGTTCAGTTTCCTGGTCCATACGCTTTAAAAGATGCACAGGAAAGGGTAAGCAGCCTGTTCAAAAGGGTAGGAGGTTTGTTGCCTGATGCCAGCATCGATGGGGCCTATCTTAAAAGATTTAAAAGCGAGGAAGAAATCAAAAGAATAAGTGATGCAACCAAACGCATGCAACTTCTTTTTGCTGATTCCACAGGAAGTGTAATGAAGGATGTTGAAAAGGAATTTGATAGAATTCCTATTGACCTTGCTTATATTTTGTTGAATCCCGGAACAACACAGGATGTTATCTTGAAATCACGTGATGAACTCATTATTCCAAAATTGGATGCTCAGGTTCGCGTAAGTGGGGCGGTACTGCAATCAACCCAGATTCCATTTGAAAGTGCCAAAAGTTTTAGAAGTTACATTTATTCAGCAGGTGGATTTTCGAGGGAAGCATGGAGAAAACGAGCTTATATTGTTTATGCAAATGGAAAGGCCGCAGCAGTCAGAACCTATGTTATTTTCCGGAAACACCCAAGGGTTAAGCCAGGAGCCGAAATCATCGTGCCTAAAGAACCTATTTCAACAGGGAAATTATCAACAGGGGAAGTCATCGGACTTTCTAGTGCTTTGGCATCCCTGGCAGGTGTTGTTATTGCCATCCTGAAATTATAAGTTATAAAAATCTACTTTTTAGCACTCCCGTCCTAACAAGGAGGGGAGTTTTAGTTTAAGCGATTGCGCTGAAATATTTATTAATTGATTATTTTTGAACGTGACAAAAAAAGGTACTTTTTTCCTGCTGCTTCTTGTTTTGTTTTTCAAAATATCGGCTCAGTCCATTGCTGTTATGCCGATGTCAACTGATGAAGATATCAGGAATCTTCAACTTCAAGGAAAGATTTCCCCAAGCTATTCCCTTGCCGTAAGGCCGCTTTATTTCACCAAGAAATTTACTGCCGATTCTTTCTATGGTTTATTAGCGGTTAAACAAGAGAAGCCTTTAAACAATACTTCCTTGCATTTTTTGGGGAAACTTGGCACGCTAAGTGCATTGCCTGTAAGTGTTCTTTCCAAGTTCAATTCCCATCATCCTTATGGTTGGAATGACGCAGCACTCATTCCTGCAAGAGGCATTCAATCATTGGTCAGTACTGGATTTTTTGCCGAACTAGGCCCTCTTGCGGTTCAATTTAAGCCTGAGTTTGTTTATGCATCCAACGGTGAATATGAAGTTGCTGATTCTTTTGGCTCAGTACCTTCAGGCAGGTATCAAAAAAAATATTGGGGACAAAGCAGCATACGCCTGAACGGTGGAGCCGTTTCCGTTGGATTGTCTAGCGAGAATCTTTGGTGGGGGCCAGGACAGTTTTCAAGCCTAATGATGAGCAACAATGCACCTGGTTTTTTACACCTTACTTTCAACTCAAGAAAACCCTTGAAAACGCCGGTTGGTTTTTTTGAATGGCAATTTATTTCGGGAAAACTGGAAGACGAACAAGATATTGACGCTCCCATCGAAATC
>JBILHX010000213.1:0-3164 GCA_044350285.1 Chitinophagaceae bacterium
CCTCTAAACTTTCTCAACCTCTTCAACTAAAATCAACAACTAAACGATGCCTTATAATTCATCCACCTGGCACAATACTCCTTTAGAAAATAAAACATTCCTAATCACAGGAGGAGCAGGATTTATTGGTTCACACCTTGCTGAGTACTTGCTTACACATGGTGCACAAAGGGTTAGGATTTTGGATAATTTTTCTTTGGGATTCAGGGAAAACCTTGCACACCTTGCTCATTTTCCAGCCTTGGAAATCATGGAAGGTGACATCACCGTAAAAGAAGATTGCACCAAAGCAATGCTTGCAATTGACTATGTTTGTCACCTTGCGGCATTGGGTTCGGTACCAAGATCCATCAACGATCCAATAGCCACCAACCACGCCAACGTAAGTGGTTTCTTGAATGTGATTGTTGCTGCGAAAGACGCAGACATCAAAAAAATGATTTATGCTTCATCATCCGCTGTATACGGTGATTCTGATGTGATGCCAAGAACAGAATTGAAGATTGGTAGGTCACTTTCACCCTATGCATTGTCAAAATACATGACCGAAGAACATGCTGAATTGTTCGGTAGGGTATATGATTTTCACGCCACGGGTTTCCGTTTTTTCAATGTATTTGGTGCCAGACAAAACCCCGAAGGGGCGTATGCCGCTGTTATCCCAAGGTTTTTCAAGGCTGCCTTGGAAAACAAACAACCTGAAATCTATGGAAATGGCGGCATCTGCAGGGATTTTACGCATGTTAGCAACGTGGTTCAAGTTTGTGTAAAAGCCATGCTATCGGACAAAACCGAAAGAATTTACAACGTGGCTTGTGGAGAAAAAACATCTATTTTGGAATTGTGGAATATTATTGCAAGTGTTGTTGGATCGTCCTTACAACCTGATTTTAAACCCGGTAGAAAAGGGGATGTTGAACAATCGTTGGCAGACATCAGCCGTGTTACAAAAGATTTCTCCTACAAGCCAGAAATGGATATTCAACAAGGATTGAAAATGACCCATGAATATTACAAAAATCTTTACAAATCATAATCCCAAAAGCATAATGACAAGATGGACATAGCCATACTCCTTTTTGTGATCATGGGTTTTTATCTGATACAGAGAAATGCATGGCTAAAAAAAATTGACAAACCCAAACAATTTTTTATTGATGTATTGTTTGCAATGCATTTTTTATTGTTTTTGGTATACATACTTTACACACTAAACAACAGATCAGATTCTGGTGAATATTACAGAAAAGCAATCGAAGCAGAATCTTGGTTAGGTGCATGGGGTACTCAAACACAATTCATCGTTTTTGTTACTTGGCCCTTTACAAATTTTCTAGGATTGTCGTATGGTGCAGTGATGATGCTGTTTGCCTTTTTTGGATTTCAAGGCATTGCTTTACTTTATCTTACAGCAAAAGAAAATATTCCTCCTTTAAAAAATGTATTTTTTGGTTTAAGTATTCTTGAAATAATTTTTCTTTTACCTAACCTTCATTTTTGGTCAAGCTCAATTGGAAAAGGAAGTACAATGATGTTTGCTGTGGGTTTGTTTATTTATGGAGTAAGCAGGTTCAACCAACGAAGAATCATCATAGGTGTAGCAGGATTTTTGATGTACCTGATCAGGCCACACGTTCTGTACGGATTTATTCTGGGCATTGTAATGGCTATTTTATTTTCAAAAAAAGGGATGGCCCTTTCTTCTAAAATAATCATTGCCATTGTTGCAAGTTTTGTTTTGTATTTTATTTCTGGAGATGTAACAAGACTAACTGGAGGAAGTGGTTTTGATATTTTTAATTCAAGTTTTCTTGATCATAGAAATTCTGAATTTGGAAGAGGTGGCTCTGGTATTGAAGTGAGCAACAATGAGTTTGTTAAACTATTTACTTTTTGGTTTCGCCCATTGTTTATTGATTCTCCTGGAGTACTTGGCATTATCGTTTCTTTTGAAAACCTTGTGATGCTGATTTTCTTTGTCCAATTTTTTAAAAGCTTCTTCAAGAAGTGGAAGTTGATCAATACCTTTTACAGGATATTGATTTTTTCATTTCTTTTCGCGAGCATTGCACTTGCTCAATTGGGTGGTAATCTGGGAATCATCATGCGTCAAAAATCGCAAATAATGCCTCTTTTTTTCATCGTATTTTGCTACACAGAAGCCCTGAAACAAAGAAGATTGGTATAGGGAAAATAATAGTGAAAAAAGCTCAAAATAATTACAAAAAATCATTAAATGCAGGGTATTTATTTTAAATTTACAATTATGAAAAAAATCCTTTTTCAGCTCTTCTTTTTGATTGTAGCTACAGGAACATTTGCACAAGATGCGCGACTATCTCAAATATGGTCGATGCCAACCATGATGAATCCTTCCTTCAGTGGAAAGTTCGATGGTGCATATCGCTTGGGTGCTGGAAACAGTTCTCAAAAATCTAAATTAGGCGCTGTAAACCACCAATTTGGTTTTGTAGATTCTCGTTTTGAAGGAAGGGCTACTGGATTTGACCGTTACTTTGGACTAGGCGTTTCTTATTATCAATACGGAAATGGTGCAACACCGATCAATGCTAGGTTTGTAGCACTTACAGGAGCACATCATTTTAACCTTAGTAAAGATGGTGTTCACTCAATGGGCGTTGGAACTCAGCTCGCATTTGCTTCTGCATCTGCTTCCGAAAAAAATGGCCTTTACGACAAGGAAATCAATGGTGGTGGATTCAGGTGGAATGATTTCAATCCAAATGGAACAAGGTCAAACGTTTCTAATTACATCGATTGGAATTCAGGTCTCTATTATCGATACAAGGGACAGGATTTAAACATTGAACTCGGTGCTGCTGGATACCATTATTTACATCCCAAAAATTCACTCATCACTTATGATGCTGAACATAGATTAAGGGGTAGAATTGTTTTCCATTCAAAAATTGACATCAACATAAACACAACAAAAATATTGACTTTCCAGAATATCTTCTGGACAGAAGGTCTCTATTGGGTTAGCAGAAGTTTAGATAAATATAACCTAGTTTCTAATTGGGGTGGGCTAGAATTGTCAAAAGCTGTACCATCAGACAAGATATACATCAACTATGGCATGTATACAAGGTCTTTCAAAACAATCATGCCGTACGCATCCTTTATTTCAAGAAATGGATTTA
>JBILHX010000214.1:0-3159 GCA_044350285.1 Chitinophagaceae bacterium
CGTAGGAGATGACGAGTGCTTTTTTGGCTTTCATCACTGCCCAAGTGGAGGTGCCCACTACAGCCACGTTGTTTTTGAAAACAACCACATCGGTAACACCCGGCATGGCTTTAGCGTCTTTGTCGTTTACTGATTTTATTTTCGTGCCAAATGCAGGCGGACGTTGGATTACAGCAAACATCATTCCCTCGCGGTAGAAGTCAAGCCCAAACAATCCTTTACCTACAACGATGTTTTTATTTTCAACGTTTTTGATGGCTTTCCCGATGAATTTAAAGTCTTTCGGATCTTTCAGTTTCACATCCGTGGGGATTGTCAGTTTTGAAGCGGCAGCAGCCAGTTCACCATAACCTGCTTTTTTGCCGGAATTTTTGTGCAGCACTTGACCATTTTCTGTTGTGCAATCAGCAGCAGGAACGTTCCATTGCTGAGCAGCAGTGTTGATCAGCATTTGTCTAGCCGTTGCACCAGCGCTTCTCAGTCTAGGCCAAGAATGAGGAATGGCGCCACTTCCGCCGGTCAGTTGACGTTGAAATTTCTTGGTATCAAGCGGAGCTTGAACCACCACCACTTTGCTCCAATCAGCATCAAGTTCATCGGCCACGATCATGGCGAAAGAAGTCTTGATGTTTTGACCCAGTTCTGGGTTGGGGGAAGATATGGTGATTGTTCCGTTGGCTGCGATTGACAGGAAGCTGTTGAAATCCAGCGAAGCGGCATCCAGGGCGATGGGGTTGAGGGGTTGTGCGGTGAGGTCTTCGAACAAGGTGAAGCCCAGCATGAGTCCACCGCCCGTCAATGATATTTTTTTCAGGAAATCTCTCCTGTTGTTTTGCGAAGTATGTTCCATGGTTATTTTGTTTTAGTGCTGGCGAGTTTAACGGCATCGCGGATGCGGTGGTAAGCGCAGCAGCGGCAGAGGTTGCCATTCATGGCAGTTTCAATTTCTTCCAGATTGGGGTGAGGGTTTTTTTTGAGGAAGGCGGAGGCCGTCATTATTTGTCCGGACTGGCAGTAGCCACATTGAGGAACGTCGGCTTCATCCCAGGCCAGTTGCACGGGGTGATCGCCATTTTCTGATAGACCTTCGATGGTGGTGATTTTGGCTGTGCCGATGGAAGAAACGGGCATGAGGCAAGAGCGGACGGCGGTTCCGTTGAGGTGGACTGTGCATGCGCCGCATTGGCCGATGCCGCAACCGAATTTGGTTCCAACGAGTTTTAGGTTGTCGCGCAAGAACCAGAGCAGTGGTGTGTCTGCGGCAACATCTTCCTTGCGGATTTTGCCGTTGATATTAAGGGAGTAGACAGGCATTTTTGTTTTCAAATTACTTCAAAAAATGGGAATGGAAAAAGAAAGTTTTTGGGGATGGTTTTGAGGGTGAAGGAAGAACATATTATGAATATAAATATGTGTTTTGGGGGAGGTGGAATTGGGAAAATGACAAAAAATATATTTTATATTTGGAAGGATAGGGGAAAATTTTTTTAAGGGTGAGGGAGATGATGATTCAATAAATAAAGGCATTGATGAAAACGGAAACAAAAGAACGGAAGAAACCCACGAATTTAAAGATAGCCCATTAGGTAGAATTCCGATGGAATGGGATTGTGAAGTTCTAAGGTCTTATGTTTCCTACATTAGCTACGGGTTTACTAACCCAATGCTAGAATCTTTAGAAGGGCCATATTTGATTGCAGCAGTAAAAATTAATAAAGGTAGAATTTTGTACGAAACAAGTAGAAAGACAACTTACAAAGCATATAAAGAGCTGTTAACGCAAAAAAGTCTTCCGATAATCAATGATGTTTTAATTACTAAGGATGGTTCAATTGGAAGATTAGCTATTGTTGATTCTGAAAATTTGTGAATAAATCAATCTGTTGCTATTATGAGAGTTTGTAACGGAAAAGTTGACCCAACATATTTGAAAATGCTTTTAGAGAGCAACAAATATCAAGATTCAATAATGACGGATTCGGGAGGTTCAACAATTAAACATATCTATATTACTAAAATAGATAAAATGTTTCTTGCGATACCTACAGATTCAAATGAGCAAACAAGAATATTATCTATTTTGTTATCTCAAGATGAAATAATTGAAATAACACAAAATCAACTATCCAAACTTCAATCTTTAAAAACAGGTTTGATTCAAGATTTATTGAGTGGAAAAGTGAGGGTTAATTACTTAAAATCAAAAGAAGCAAATGAAACAGCACTTGCATAAAAAGCGAAACGCCTCTTGTGGGAGGCGTCAGACCGAGGATGCTATCCTCGGTGTTGTTCTTGGGTGTTAAATTAATACAAAATAATTAACCGATTCAAGAATAAGAACAAATAAAAGAAAGAGTAGTTGCCTACATTGATGGTTTTAACCTCTATTTTGGTATGAGGGATGCCGGCTTTGACAATTGTAGATGGTTGAATGTCAGTAAATTAGTTGCCAGTTTGCTAAAGCCTCATCAGTCGCTTATAGGCATAAAATATTTCACAAGTAGGGTTAGCAATAACCCCGATAAGCAGAAAAGACAATCTACCTACATAGATGCCTTAGAAAGTACCGGTGCAAAAATAATCTACGGAAACTACCAAGATGGTTCAATCGAGTGTAAAAGATGCGGCCATATTTGGCGAACTGCTAAAGAGAAAATGACTGATGTAAATATTGCAACAGCCATTATAGTAGACGCCTATAAAGATGAATACGATATGGCAATGCTTATTTCAGGCGATAGTGATTTAACACCTCCTATTCGTGAAGTGCATAATTTATTCAGAAACAAAAGAGTGTTCATCGCTTTTCCACCCAAACGCCACAATAGTTCAATGGGATTGGTTGCCAAAGGTTCTGAAACCATTGGTAGAAAAAAATTAGTAGATGCACAGTTTGATGAAGAGGTGGTTAGCAAAACAGGGTATAAATTAAAAATTCCAACCGAGTGGAAATAAAATAATAAGTATGAAGCACAACAGAAGATAGATTCTCAAACACCTTTCTGTTCGTGTTCCTTGGCACGATAACGGCTGGAATGGTTCTGTTTGCAACAATCCCAAAGCCAATGGAGCTTGTTTAGTTAAAAAAATTGTGCCCTAGCTACAAGGTTGCAGTTCCCTGCGTATGCAACAGCAGTGCCTTATCATTGGATATTAAAA
>JBILHX010000215.1:0-3155 GCA_044350285.1 Chitinophagaceae bacterium
TGGGGATGCAATTCCAAACGAAATTCCAGGTGTAAAAGAGGTGCATGCAGTGGATGCAGCAGGTGTTCATCCACTTTTATTGGCTATTGGAAGTGAAAGGTATACCCCTTATGCACCCACAAAGCAACCTGCTGAGTTGCTCACAATTGCAAACCACATTTTAGGAACAGGACAATTGAGTTTGGCCAAGTTTTTGTTCATTACGGCAGATGACAGCAACCAACTGTCAACCCATGACGAGGTCCTGTTTTTTCAGTATTTGCTTGAGAGATTGCATTTGGAAAGGGACATACATTTTTACACGCATACCACCATTGATACGTTGGATTATTCTGGAACCGGACTAAATTCTGGAAGTAAAGTTGTATTTGCTGCCTATGGTGATCCCATCAGAACGTTGGATCGTGAACTACCGGCGGGTATGGCTAACCTAAAAGGTGTTGAAAAAATCAACATGATATGTCCAGGTGTTGCTGCTATACAAACCAAGCCCTATG
Organism: Chitinophagaceae bacterium; assembly: GCA_044350285.1. Taxonomy (GTDB): domain Bacteria; phylum Bacteroidota; class Bacteroidia; order Chitinophagales; family Chitinophagaceae; genus Pollutibacter. The sequence goes on from JBILHX010000215.1 coordinate 498, forward strand.
TCAATGAACACGAAACAAACAACGAATTGGCTTTATTAAATGCAACATTAATGGAAAATCCAAGTGATTATGTAGGATTACCGTTGCTGATTTGGTGTGATGACGAAGTTTTTACCGCTAAAACGATTAAAAATTTCCTTTGGGTAGCCTTTACAAGGTGTAATCCATCACACGATATTCATGGAATAGATTCATTTCAACAACACAAACATTGGGGTTGCAGAGGCCCTTTGATTTTGGATTCTAGGATAAAACCCCATCATGCGCCTCCTGTAGAACTAAACCAAAAGGTGATTCAGAAAACAAATAAGCTTTTTGAAAAAGGTGGAAGTTTATTTGGCGTAATTTAGCAAAAATCACCGAATTTGAATATATTTTGAAGATATCATTAAACTAGAATGCATCAGATGCTTAGTATAAACGACATAAAGCAATCTTTCAGTCAATTACCGAAAGAAGTCAAACAATTTTTGATGAAGGCCACCATCTTGTTTATAGGATGGAAGCTGGTTTTTATTTTGGTTCTGATACCCAATGAAATTCCAGATGCTTGGTTGGTCAGGCAGCTGGGAAAAGGTACTGCATTTACTTTAAATACATTTTATGGAACAGCTGAATTTAACTCAGTAGCAACAGTTCGTCGCCGAATCTATGGCAATGATGAAATAAACGCCACATTAGCCAGTGTTAATAGGAATGGTACTCAAAAAGTTATTGGAATTTATCAAGCATGCAATGGACTAGAATTGATGATTTTATATGCTGGTTTTATCTTTTGTTTTTCTGAAAAAATGAAAAGAAAGGTATCCTATATTTTACTAGGGGTTGTTGGTTTGTTTTTGCTTAATGTCTTACGTTGCAGCATGCTGGGTTTTCTGTCCATAGAACACCCCAATCATTTTGATTTTGCACATAAGTATCTCTTTAACCTAGTTGTTTATGGTTTCACCTTTGTTTTATGGATGATTTATGTTTCTGGTGGGAAAACTATGACTGAGACGGAGGCTGTACCTTCCTGATTTTCACATTAAGTCACTTTAGGCATAATTACTTCGGCGGTTTAAGTACTAATAAATAGTTATTCAAAAATATTAACAGATGTGAAGAAACACATTGTTTAAAATTATAATAAGTACCTCAATTAAGACTAGATTGCAAAAAATAACCTTAAGACAAAAAAATGACCGCTACAATAGCAACATACCTTAACTTTTTTTTGATTCTACTTTCTTTAATTGTGTTGGTTGAGTTGTTGGTTGTGTTTAAACGTCCGTTTATTTTGAAAATGAATTTAATTATCCTGGTAATTGGGATAATTTTCTCAACTGTTGGTTATTTATTGGCTCATTTCAACAATTACAATATTTTGTATACAGATGGAGCGAAACCGATCATGGGTATTGCAGCGATTAACTTTTTCATCATATTATGTGATCATAAACTTAAGAAGAGATTCATTTTACTTGAGGTGATTTCATTGATTTTCGCTTATTTATTTCTCTGGAATAAACATGGAACTATCACTGAAGATCCAACGTTGAAACACGACATTTTTAAAAATCAGATTGTCTTTTTTGCGATTGTCGGTAGGTTGCTTTTCAGCTTAATAATCCTCAATACAATTTATAAAATTGTAAAAAAATATAGCAAGGAAAACCTTTACTTTGTAAAAATAAAAAAATGGTCGTTGTTTTTTATAGGAGCAATACCTCTTACATGGGTATCTAATTTTTTAACACCAGGTGTTGGGTTAATTAATTACAATAGGCAGATATTTCTTTTCTTTTCTTTTTGTCTAGTGCTCATATTTATTCTTTACAGACCTAAATTTTTAAATAATTTCAACCTCGAAATCACATTAGGCGATTCCTTTAATAAATCCAAGGTTATTGAAATAAGTAAAGAGGAATTCAATAAACTCTTTTTTGAGGAGCAATATTTTTTAAAAAAGGATGCCTCAATGGATCATCTCGCAAAACAACTCAATATACCATTTGAAGCATTTTATAACTTTATTTATACGAACTACGATTTCAGTTTCTTGGACATTGTTAATAAAGCTAGGGTTGAATATTTCATGAAAATAATCAATGAAGAGAAATTTAGGGGACTTACAATTGACGCACTGGCTCAGGAGTCTGGGTTCAGCTCCAGGCATCACATGTATCCGCCTTTCAAAAAGTTTCATGGAGGTACCCCGTCTAGTTATATAAAAACGCACGGACTGTTTTAAAATCAATATTTAATACTATGAATTTCAAAGGGTTTCCCCGAAATTATTGGAAGGGGTTCATCATCATCATATTGGCTTATTCGATTGTTCAACTTCTGTTTAATGATTTACTATCAATTTTACCATTGAATTTTCAAGTAAATAGGCAATTTTCTAGGTGGTTAACCATATTTTTCATTTATATTGTAGGAACTAGGGTTTTAAAGAGTACAAATGAAGCATGGATGCTAGCCATTTGGCACTTGATTCATCTTGGGCTTATTGGGTATTTGTTCTTGGTTGCCTCTTATGAATATACAATTGCACCTGTACCGTATGGCATACGTTCTTCCGTGGCTCCAATTATTGAGTTTTTGATTTCACCGGTTTTGTACATGTCGGCAGGATTGGTCTATAAAACAATTTTAAAAAACCGTTAGAACACC